>JAUXST010000481.1 GCA_030679805.1 Reyranella sp.
TCGATCGAATGGAACACCGTGTCGTCGCGCACCTCGTAGCGGCCGGCATAGGCGAAGCTTTCGCCGAAGGCCGTTGCCCTCTCGGCCTCGGATACTGGCGTCCTGGCGGCGCGGCCGGCGCGCATCAATATGGCGCTGACCTCGCCGCCCGGCGTGTAGATGATCATGCCCCTGGCCTCCGGCCCGAGTGGAAACACAGGCGGCCGTCCGTCGTCATGGATCAGCGACCAGCCTTCCAGACGCCAGGCGCCGATCAGGTCTCTGGCCGATACCCTTGGCATGCCCTAACGAACGATGCTCAGCGAAGTCATGAAGCGCGTGACTGCCGGGCTGTTCTGCTCTACCGGGGGCACTATCGCGACCTGTACGTAGAGCCGGGCATTGAGGAAGTAGGCGCGCCCGATCAACAAGCGCCGGCCGCCGTCGATGCTGAGGGTGAAGGAACGGCCCTGCGCCGGTCCCAGGGAAATTTCCCCTTGCTGCAGGACGGTCGATCCCGGCCACCTTTTTTGGACGTTGCTCTGCCCGTTCTTCAGCAGGACGCCGACATCGGTGGCGGGATGATCCGGGTCGCCGGGGTCGATCTCGATGATGGTCATATCCAGGCCATATCGTCCGCCGCCCCATTCGAACATGTAGCCACGAAGGATGCTGTTGAAGGCGCCGGTGGAATTGCTCAGTTTGAAGGGCGTGGGAATGTCGAAGCTGTAGCGGCCGTCTGCGCCCGTGATCCTCTGCCAGGTGAGTTGTTGCGCCTGGGCGGTTCCTGCAACCGCTGCGGCAAGAGGCAAGGAAAGCAGAAAGGGACGACGTCGCATGTTTTCTCCCGTTCGGTGTTGGCGAAGCATAGCAGAACCCCGTTTCCGCCGACTCGTTTCCCGGGGCGGACGAGGGTTGCCAATAGTTAATCAATAGGTTAACTGTTGTCCGAACCGGAGGCCACCATGAAATTCTTCTACGGTTGGGTCATCGTCGGCGCAGGCGCCCTGATGGGATGCGTCGCCGTCGGGTCGATGTTCTCGCTCGCTGTCTTCCTGCAGCCGATGTCGGACGCGACCGGCTGGTCGCGCACCGGCATCTCGACCGCCATGACGCTCGATTTCCTGACGATGGGCGTCGCGGCCTTCGGCTGGGGCGCGCTCACCGACCGCTTCGGGCCGCGCCTCGTCGTGCTGGCGGGCGCGCTCCTGCTGGGCCTCGGCCTGGCACTCGCGAGCCGCGCCACCAGCCTGCTCGAATTCCAGTTGATCTACGGCGTGCTGGTCGGCATCGCCGCTGGCGCCGTCTTTGCGCCGATGATGGCAACCGTGACGGGCTGGTTCGAAAAGAACCGCAGCCTCGCGGTCTCTCTCGTGTCGGCCGGCATGGGCATGGCGCCGATGACGATCTCGCCGGTCGCGCAGTGGCTGATCACGTCCTACGACTGGCGGACGGCGCAGCTTACGATCGCGATCGTGGCCTGGGTCCTGCTGGTGCCGGCGGCCCTTCTGGTGCACCGGGCGCCGGCGCCCACCGCTGCAGCACCCGGTACGCCCGCCGAGGGCGGCGAGGGCATGACGGTGGGGCGGGCGTTGCGCTCGCCGCAGTTCATCGTGCTCTCGCTCACCTTCTTCTGCTGTTGCGCCGCGCACTCCGGGCCGATCTTCCATACGGTGAGCTACGCGATCGCCTGCGGTTTGCCTGCCATGACGGCGGTCACGATCTACAGCACCGAAGGCCTCGCGGGCCTGGGCGGCCGCATCCTGTTCGGCCTGGCAGGCGACAGGTTCGGCGCCCGGCGGGTCGTCGTGGTCGGGCTCCTGATCCAGGCACTGGGCGCGGGAAGCTATTACTTCACACGCGACGCCGGTGAGTTCTATGCCGTCGCCATTCTCTTCGGCATGGCCTATGGCGGCGTGATGCCGCTCTACGCCGTGATCGCGCGCGAATATTTTCCGATGCGTATCATGGGCACGGTGATCGGTGGTTCGTCGATGATCGCGAGCCTCGGCATGGCGCTGGGGCCGGCGGCGGGTGGCTGGATCTTCGACACCTTCGGCGGCTACGGCTATCTCTACATCGGCTCGTTCGGCATCGGCCTTGCCGCCGTCGCCATCGCGCTCGCCTTCCCGCCGCTGCCGTCTCGGCAGCGCATGGTGGCAAAGCCGGCGTAGGGGCGTTTCCCGCTGGCGGTGCAGGACTATACTGGGCCTCGCCAAACCGAGCGGGGCCCTGGGATCATGCGTATTTTCATTGCGGGACTATCGCTGATCGCGGCGATGGCAACGTGCGCGGGCCCTGGCCGCAGCCAAAGCCAGATGGAGCTGACCCAGCAGTCGGCCGAGGAATATCGGGCCGCCGATCGAAAGCTCAATGCGGCTTATTCGAGCCTCGCGGCCAAGCTCTCACCCGCCAGCAAAGCGAGCCTGCAGACGGCCCAGCTGGCATGGATCCGCTTTAGGGATCAGGAGTGCGAATTCGAGACGATCACCACGGTCGGCGGCTCCATTCATTCGATGATGGTCAACGTATGCTTGGGCCGCTTCACTGATCAGCGGATCAAGGACATCGAACGGCAGCTCAATTGCCAGGAGGGCGATCTCTCCTGCGTCCATCAGTGAGGGGCGCCTAGACGAGCGGCTCGCCCGTCTCGAGGAAGGCCTCGAGCGCCTGCTCGTGCGGGGCGAGGTCGAAGCCCTGGGCCGCGATCCAGTCATCGTTGTAGTAGGTGTGGCCGTAGCGTTCGCCGCTGTCGCAGATCAGCGACACCAGGGCGCCTTTCAGACCGTCGGCCTGCATGCGCGATGCCAGAAGGCACAGCGCGAAGAAATTGGTTCCCGTCGAGCCGCCGACCTTGCGACCGAGCTGGCGCGAGAGCACGCGCATGGCGGCCAGCGAGGCGACGTCGGGGACGCGCATCATGTGGTCGATCACGTTGGGCACGAAGGAGGGCTCGACCCGTGGCCGCCCGATGCCCTCGATGCGCGAGGCCCGTTCGCAGGTCGCCTGGAGGTTGCCCCTGGCAAACGCCTCGAAGAACGCCGAATGCTCGGGGTCGGCGACGCAAAGGCGCGTCGCAAAGCGCTTGTAGCGGATGTAGCGACCCAGGGTGGCCGACGTGCCGCCAGTGCCGGCACTCATCACGATCCATGTCGGCACCGGATAGCGCTCGCGGCTCATCTGCTCGAAGATCGATTCGGCGATGTTGTTGTTGCCGCGCCAGTCGGTGGCGCGCTCGGCATAGGTGAACTGGTCGACATAGACGCCGCCCAGTTCGGTCGCGAGTTCCTCGGCCGCCGCATAGATGCCCTTGCCGTCGGCCACCAGGTGGCACTTGCCGTGCTGGCGCTCGATCTCCTGGATTTTCTCGGCCGAGGTGGCGGCCGACATCACGGCATGGAAGGGCAGGCCGAGCAGGCGCGCGAAGTAGGCCTCCGAGATCGCCGTCGAACCGGAAGAGGCCTCGACGATCGGCGTGTCGTGCCGGATGCGGCCGTTGCAGATGCCGTAGAGGAAGAGGGAGCGCGCCAGCCTGTGCTTCAGGCTACCGGTCGGATGCGTCGACTCGTCCTTCAGAAAGATGTCGATGCCGTCCAGTGCCGGAATATCGAGACGCAGCAGGTGGGTGTCGGCCGACCGCCGCTGGTCGTTCTGGATCAGCTCCAGGGCGTGGCGGGACCACTCGGCGTCGTCGTGGCGGGCGACCGCTTCGTCGAGAAGCTGTGGGCTGGTCACGTCAGCCTCCGATGATCTTCTTCTCGATCATGCAGTGGATGCCCTTGTTGCCGTCGACCGTCTGCGTCACGTGCAGGTCGGCCTGCAGGCTGCACAGCATGTAGGCGT
>JAUXST010000497.1 GCA_030679805.1 Reyranella sp.
AAACGCCCGGTCGCTGCCGCCGCGACCGTGAAACTCGATCTCGCGACCGCCCTCGCGTATCGTGAAGCGCACGACCGGGGCAAAGGAGACGCGCTCGACAGTGCGCTCGACCTCCCGCCCGTCGGCCCGCCGCACGGTCTCGGACCCGGCGTGTCGGCTCTCGCGGTTCTCGAGGACGATGCCGTCGGTCCGCACGCCCCCGGTGTAAAGGTCGGCGGCGCTCCACAGCACGAAGACCCCGATCAGGCCGGCTCCGCCGGCGATGACGGTGAAGGCCGTCTCCCCCACCACGGCAAGGTCGATATCGCGGGAGAGAGCCCAGGCGACGATGCCGAACAGCATCCAGAAGGCGCCGAAGATGGTGACGAAGAGCGCCGGAAACCACAGCCGGTCGAAGGTGTCGATGCGGAAATCACGCGGGTCCTGCGGCATGTAGAGGATCGTGACCTTGTCGCCCACGGCGAAATCCGGCGCGCCGCTGCCGAGATCCTTCACCGTCTGCACCTCCCCGCCGGGCAGGTCAAAGCGAATCACAGGCGCATACATGTCGCCGTCGCGGCGCATCTCGACCACCTCGCCGTCGGCGCGTTCGCCATGGAGCACGTGACGCAGGCTGCCGAGCCCCAGCGCCAGGCCGCCGACCAGGATCAACCCGCCGATCCCCAGGATCAGTCCGGCGATCCAGCGCCAGCTGTTGTCGGCGGCCATTGCGCCGGGCTCAGGCCGGATGCCGGCGAAGCGCGTCGACGATCGCCACGAGCCGGCTGCCCTGCGGCGTGGCCGGATCGATGAGCGTTTCGTGCGGCGTGCTTTCGGCCAGCCGGCTGAACTCCATCAAAGAACGAATGTGCTGCTGGCGCGTCAGGCCATACTCCGAAGATCGATGGTGGAAAAAGAGCCGGAAGAGCTGACCTTGGCCGACCAGGGCATTGAATTCGGTCGCGGTCACGTAGACCAGGAAACAGACGAAGATCCAGAGATGGACCGCGACGAACCGGTGCCACGTGAAGTCGAGGAGCAAATTCCTGAACGCCGGACCGAAGCCACCGGTATCGATGGCGAACTCAACGACCTTCTCCACGATACACACGATCAACACGACGACCGAGTAGAAGACCGACTTGTAGAGAACCGGCCAGATCAGCGGTCCGCCGCGAAACTTGTCGATGAGGCGAACCTTGTCGACCACCAGAACGACCTTGGCCACCACCAGCGCGGTCGTCGTGGCCAGGACGAAGTTCGGCAGATCGAACCAGATGTTCTGGACCGCCGCATGGGTGGTGAAGGAGATCAGGTTGAAGGCAATGAAGAAATAGATCACCGGCGGGAGCATATGCCGAACCAGCTTCGAACCGGCATGGATCGCCCGACGTTCCAGGGAAGCGGCCATGGCCTCTACATCCGCCCGCCGTCGACGACGAAGTTCTGCGCCGTCACCAGCCGGCTGTCGTCGGCGGCAAGCCACAGCGCCATGCGGGCAATGTCGGGTGGATAGACCTTCTCCTTGAGACACTGCGCCGCCATCAGGGCGGCTTCGGCCTCCGGCGTCAGCCAGAGATCGATCTGTCGCTGGGTCATGATCCAGCCCGGCGTGATCGCATTGAGGCGGATGCCGTCGGGTCCGAGATCGCGGGCGAGCCCACGGGTCATGCCGATGACCGCGGCCTTGGCCGCCTGATAGACCGAGAGTTGCGGCGTCATGGTGTGATAGCTGACCGAGCTGAAATTCACGATCGAGCCGCCGCCCGTCTTCTTCATGCCGGGCGCCACCGCCTGGATGGCGAAATACTGGTGCCTGAGATTGACGGCGATGCGCTCGTCCCAGAACGCCGGCGTCACATCGGCAATCACATGCCGGTCGTCGCGCGCGGCGTTGTTCACCAACACGGTGATGGCGCCAAACTTCCCGGCAACCTCGCCGATGGCGGCCTGATAGGCGGCGACATCGCGCACATCGCACTTGGCGAACAGAGGGGCGGGATAACCGGCGGCGCCCAGTTTCTCGACCAGGGCCTTCGAGGCGGGCTCGTCGATGTCGACGAACCCCACCTTGGCGCCCTGCTCGGCGAAGTGTTCGACGATCGAGGCACCGATGCCCGAGCCGCCGCCCGAGACGAAGACAACGCGACCGCTGAGGCTGGGATAAGAAGCGAAGCGCGACATGGGACCCTCACAGATTGGACAGGCGAAAGACAATGTCGCCCGCGAGCGTTGCGCCGGCGGCGAGGACCGATCGGCCGACCGCACCACTGGCGTGGCTCACCGGTTCGACACAAAAATGCCGGCTGGCCTTTGGAATATAGATCACGAGATGTCGGAATGCCTCGGTCGCCGTGAGATCGAGCCGCAGATCATGTCGCGGCCAGGTGACCATTGCGTGTCCATCCCAACCGTCGAAGCAATTGTCGAGGACGACACTATCGACCGGCCGCGAGACGGCGAAGTCCCATTCGGGCGGCACGGCGATGCGTTCGGTGGGCAGGATTTCGGCATCCGTCCGCCAGACGCCCCGCGTCCGGCACGCGAGTTCAGTATCGGCGTCGCGCGAGAAGAACGGATGGAGCCCGAGGCCTGCCGGAACCGCCCGGCCTTCCAGATTCTCGATCGACATGCCGACCACGAGTCGGTCGTCCTCCAGACGAAAGGACTGGCGGGCGCGATAGCGGAATGGCCAGCCCTTACGACCGTCATGGGCATAGGCAAGCTCGGCAGAATGCGCGGCGTGGCGCTCGACGTCCCAGGGCCGCGCCCAGCCGTCGCCATGCATCGGATGGCGCAGGCCCGGCCAATTGGGCGCCAGGACGATTTCCCGACCACCGATATCGAGGCGGCCGTTCGCGATGCGGTTCGAAAAGGGCACGAGCGGATAGCAGGAGGCATTGTTGCCGCGGCCCGAGGCGATCGCCTCCGCACTGGCCGGCCGCAGCACATCGATCGACTCACCCGCAGTGAAGCGCACGATCGAGCCACCTGCAGACGGTGCGAGATCGATCGAGAGCCTGCCCGCGCGCAACGACAAGAGCGTCATACGTTCGCCTCTACCCGCATCCCGCCATGCAATCCACACTGGCCTGCTTCTTGCTGCATCATGCCTACATTTAACGCGGCAGTGATGATAGGTTTTGGGTCATCACCGGGGCATCACCGGGACATGGGGGAGGCTACGACATGAGTGACGACATCAACGCCAAATGGGAAATCAGCCGCCGCCGCGTTCTCGGCGGTGCCGCAGGCCTTGGCCTCATGGGCGCCTCAGGCGCGGCCCTTGGCCAATCCGCCGGCCCGTGGAGCGTAGCGCCCAAGAGCAAGGTCGACCGCCTCAACTTCGTCGTCTGGACCTACGGCGACATCTACACCCGCATCGCCAAGCAGTTCGAAGCGGATTGGGGCGTGCCGGTCGACGGCACGATCTCCTCCTTCAACGACCATCCGACCAAGCTCACGACCATGTTCGCGGCCGGCGAGAAGATCGACGTGTCGCAATCCTCGCCGTTCTCGTTTCCCAACTTCGTGAGCCAGGGCCTGGTCGAACCGCTCAACGACATGCCCGGCGCCGCCGACTACGCTAAGGATTTCTCACCGTTCACCAAGCAGGTCGCAACGGTGAACGGCAAGACCATGGGTCTGCCCTACTTCGCCACGGTGTGGGTGTGGAACTACTATACCGACATGCTGGAGAAGCTGAAGATCGACAAGCCGTTCACCACCTACGAGGAATTCATCGAGCACTGCGTGAAAGCCAAGAAGGACGGCGTGTCGCGCTATCCCGTCCTGTGGGTGGCGGGCGTCGGCCTCGAGCAGCTGCCGGGCACCTGGTACCAGATGACCTGGAACCGCGGCGGCGTGTTCTTCGACAAACAGGGCAACCACATGCTGGGCGCCGGCTCGATCGCCCGCGAGACGCTGAAATGGTGGGCCAACACCTTCGAGAAGGGTCTCGACATCGCCGACCCGGAATCGCTCAAAGTGCAGTTCACCTCGTCGGCCAAGGCCTTCGGCGCCGGCAAGAACCTCTACCGCGGGCCCAACCATCACTACGGCCTCAACGTCGTCAACGATCCGGCGCAGTCGCCGATCGCCGGCAAGGTCAAGGTCCTCGGCTCGCCGGGCGACGGCAAGACGATCGGCGACGCACATGTCTATTTCATCACCACAGCCAACCGGAACAAGGAATGGGCGTGGAAGCTGCTGCAGTATCTCGGCGGCAAGACCAAGGACGGCAACTACACGCAGGCACTGAGCCTCGCCAAGGATGCGATGCTGGGGTCCGGCTACACCTCCGTGATGAACAGCGACGCGATCAAAACGGGTTGGGCGCCCTGGGGCGATGTCCCGGAAATCCTCAAGATCTGGGACAAGGCGGCCTATATCGGTGAGCCGTGCTCGTCGATCTATCAGCCCTGGCATTTCCCGTGGAGCGACCAGATCAACATCGAGGTCCAGAAATGCCTGACCGGCCAGATCACGGCCGACCAGTGCTGCGACAACCTGATCAAGGGCATCGCCGACGCCAAGCGGAAGGTCTAATGCCCTCAAGATGAGTACGCCGGCGGTAACGATCGAGAGGGCGCCTCGCCGCCCCTGGTACCGGCGCGAGATGTCGGCGGGCAGCTTCGCGTTCGTCATGAACGTACCGACGCTGCTCTGCCTCGGCCTGGTGCTCGGCTACCCGGTGATCTATGCCGCCTATCTGTCGGTGCACCGGGTCGGACTGGGGCAGTTGCGTAGCGGTGTGTTCGCCTTCAACGGCTGGGACAACTACAGCCGTGTGCTGGAAGATCCGCTGTTCTGGATCGCCCTCAAGAACACCGGCATCTTCACCGTCGTCACCGTCGGCAGCGAGATCGTGCTGGCGGTGCTGATCGCGTTGCTGATCAACCAGGCCGGCATCTGGACCTCGCGCATCACGCGTTTCCTGATCCTGCTGCCCTATGCCATTCCGCCGATCTGCAACGGCCTGATCTGGTCGTTCCTCTACAGCTTCCAGTTCGGCTTCCTGAACAGGATCCTGTTCAGCGCCGGCCTGATCGATAATCCGATCAACTGGGCGGGCAATCCCGACACCGCACTCTACGCCGTCACCGTGCCCTATATCTGGCGCACCCTGCCCTTCGCCATCATCCTGGTGCACGCAGCCCTTCAGGGGATCCCGCGCGAACTCTATGAGCAGGCCGCCATCGACGGCGCCAGTGCCTGGCGCCGTTTCCGCCACATCACCCTGCCCATGCTGCAGCAGATCATCGCCATCATCCTGATCCTGCGCACTGCCTTTGCCTTCGCGGTGTTCGAGGAGATCCTGGCGATCACCCAGGGCGGCCCGGGTGACGCCACCTGGGTGGCGGCCTGGTACAGCTACAAGATCACTTTCTCTCCGCCCAACAACTTCGGCATGGGCTCGGCCTCGGCCTTCATTCTGACGCTGATGATTGCCGCCATCGCACTCGTTTACATGCGCTTCATCTATCGCCGCGTGACCCTCTGATGTTCAAGACCACGCCCACGGTCCGGCTCCTGCTGCACGTGGCCAACCTGACGGTGATCGTCTTCATTCTGCTGCCGCTGGTGGCGGTGTTCATCGGCAGCATCCAGTCGGAGAGGGCGCTGCAGGCCGACACCCGCCGCGTGCTGCCACTGGAGTTCACGCTCGACAATTTCACCATCATTCTCACCAAGGGCCAGCAGAGGGGCCGCATCTTCGACCAGGCGACCTACCTGCCCGACAACATCAAGAGCTTCTACACGGCATTCATGAACTCGATGATCGTGGCCTGTTCGGTCACCTTCCTAACGCTGCTGTTCGGCTCGCTATCGGCCTACACCATCGCCCGTCAGCGCTTCCGATGGACGCTGTTCCTGATGCAGGCCAACATCGTGGCGCGCTTCGTGCCGGTGATCGTGTTGATGATTCCGCTCTATGTCGTCATGCGCTCGGTCGGCCAGCTCAATTCTCTGTCTGGCGTCATCATCGCCGAAACCGGTTTCCTGCTACCCTATGCGATCCTGATCCTGGCGCCTTACTTCGACACCATCCCGGGCGAGCTGGAGGAGGCGGCGCGCATCGACGGCTGCACGCGGCTCGGCGCCTTCTTCCATATCATCCTGCCGCTGGCGACCCCGGCATTGGCGGCATGCGGCGTCATCATGTTCATCATTTCCTGGCACGAACTCCTGATCCCGCTGATCCTGAATGCCCGGCCGGACTTTATGACCCTACCCGTCGTGATCGCGAGCCTGGTCGGCGACGTGCATGTCTTCTTCAATCTGATGATGGCGATCTGCCTGTTGGCCCTGGCACCGACCGTTGTGCTGGTGGCGCTGCTGCAGAAATTCATCGTCGAGGGTCTGTCGGCCGGCGCCGTAAAGGGCTGAACTGAACCACTCCGCGACACGTCGCCATGGCCTCGCGGTGGCATCGCGGTGGCCCGCCGGACTATGATCCGCCGCTGTTGGAACAAGACTGGAAGGAAACGCTGATATGTCGGTGAACATGCTGAAGAGGCGACTGGATGCGGGGAAGGCCTGCGTCAACGGCTGGCTGGCGATCCCCAACGGCTTCTCGGCCGAAGTCATGGCGCAATGCGGCTGGGACAGCGTTACCGTCGACATGCAGCACGGCGTCCAAGACTACCTCTCGATGGTCACCTGCTTCCAGGCGATGGACAAGCATCCCATCACGCCGCTGGTCCGCGTGCCGTGGAACGAGCCTGGCATCGTCGGAAAGGTGCTCGACGGCGGGGCGTGGGGCGTGATCTGCCCGATGGTGAACAACGCAGCCGAAGCCAAGGCGCTCGTCTCCTATGCGCTTTATCCGCCCAAGGGCAAGCGCAGCAACGGCCCGATCCGCGCCGGCGCCTACGGCGAGGCCACGCCCTACCAGGCGACGGCCAATGACGAAGTGCTGATCATCCCGATGATCGAGACCCAGGAAGCGATCGACAATATCGACGCCATCCTCGACGTGCCGGGCGTGAGCGGCATCTACGTCGGCCCGTCCGACCTTGGCCTGTCGCTAGGCCTGGTGCCGAAGCTCGACCGTGACGAGCCGCAGGTCCTCAAGATCTACGAGAAGCTCACGACGGCCTGCAAGAAGCGCGGCCTGTTCGCGGGCATCCACAACGGCACGGCGAGCTACGCCGCCAAGGCTGTCGGCATGGGCTTCCAGCTCTGCACCATCGCCAACGATTCGGGCCTGCTGGCGATGGCCGCCAAAGCCGCGGTGAGCGGCTTCCGCAAGGAAGCCGGCGCGGTCGCCGACAAGTAGAGCGGTGCTGATCGCCAACGCCATCCTGCCGGACGGCACGCACCGTCACATCGACGTCAAGGGAGGGCGGATCGCCGCCCTCCTCCCTGCTGCGGCCGGCATTCCGGCGGACCACGATGTGCTCGACCTTGCCGGCGCGCTGCTGCTGCCTCCGCTGGTCGACGGCCACATCCATCTCGACAAGACGCTTCTCGGCCTTCCGTGGGTGCCCAACCAAGCGACCGGCAACCGCGTCGCCGATCGCATCGAGGCCGAGCGCCGGGTGCGCGCGAGCCGCACCGTGCCGGAGGCGGAGACCGGCTCCAACCTGGTGCGCCAGGTGGTGGCCAGCGGCACGCTGCACATGCGGAGCCACGTCGACATCGACAATCAGCTCGGCCTCAGGAATCTCCATGAGGTTCTGAGAATCCGCGAGCGCTTCTGCGACCTCGTCAGCATCCAGATCGTGGCCTTCCCGCAAAGCGGCATCGTGCGCTCGCTGGGTACCGCCGAGCTGCTCGATGCCGCCATCACCGAGGGCGCCGATCTGGTGGGCGGTCTCGATCCCGTGGGCATCGACGGCGATCTCGAGGGCCATCTCTCCGTGATTTTCGGCATTGCCGAACGGCGGGACGTGGGCGTCGACATCCATCTGCACGACGATGGCGAGAGCGGCATCGCCCAGCTTCTGGCCATTGCCGAACGCACCACCGCCGCGGGCCTCGCAGGCCGCGTTGCCGTGAGCCATGCCTTCGCGCTGGGCTCCGTCGAGATCGACAAGGCCGCCCGCACGGCCGACGTGCTGGCAAGAGCGGATGTCGCCGTCATGAGCCACGGCCCCGGCGGCGCGCCGATCCCGCCGCTCGCGCTGCTGCACCGGCATGGCGTCAAAATATTCGGCGGCTCCGACAATATCCGTGATGCCTGGTCGCCCTTCGGCAACGGCGACATGCTGGAACGCGCCATGATGATCGGCTACCGCGCCAACTTCCGGCACGATCATGAACTGCAGTTCGCCTTCGACATGGTGACCGGGGCGGCGGCGCGCGTTCTCGGCCTCGAGGACTATGGCATCGCGGTAGGTGCCGCGGCCGACTTCGTGGCCGTCGAGGCGGGCTCGGTGGCCGAAGCCGTCGCCACGCGACCGCGCCGCAAGCTGGTGATCAAGGGCGGGAGAATCGTGGCGAAGGACGGCGTCCTGGTCGCCTAGCCCACGATCTCGCCGCGGAAGGCCCAGCGCGTCATGCGTTTCTCGATCATGGCGCAGACCGCATACATCAGCACGCCCATGATGGCGATGGCGAACAGGCCGGCGAAGGTCGTCGGCGCGTCGTTGCGCGCACTGGCCGACAGCATGAGGAAGCCGATGCCGTTGTTGCCGCCCACCGTCTCGGAGATCACCGAGCCGATGAAGGCCAAGGTGATGGCGACCTTGAGGCTGGCAAACAGGTAGGGCATGGCGCGCGGGATGCCGACCTTGGTCAGGATCTCGAAGCGCGTGGCGCCGAGACTGCGCAGCACGTCGCGCATCTCGGGTTCGATGGTGGCAAGGCCGGTCGCCACGTTCACCACGATGGGGAAGAAGCTGATGACGAAGGCGGTGATGACGGCCGGCAGCGACCCCACGCCCACCCAGATCATCAGGATCGGCACGAGCGCCACCTTCGGGATCGCGTTGAAGGCGATCAGCAGCGGATAGAGCCCGGAGTAGACGAACGGCGAGGCGCCGACCGCCAGCCCGAGCAGCAGGCCGCCGGCGATGGCCAGCAGGAAGCCGATGGTGGTCGTCCACAAGGTGTCCCAGCAGTAGGACATCAGGATGTCGAAGCGCTGGAAGAAGACGGCGAAGATCTTGGTCGGCTTGGGCAGGATGATCTCGGGCACGTCGAAGACGATGCAGGAGATCTCCCAGACCACCAGCAGGCCGGCCAGGACCAGCCATGGCATGGCGTGCCGCAACGCCTCGCGGCGGAGATCGCTCATGCGTGCTCCTGGCTGATACGGTCGCGCAGCTCGTGCACAACCTCGACGAAATGCGGCTCGAAGGTGGTGGCGAGCGTCCGCGGCCGCGGAATGTCGATCTTCTTGGCCATCACGATGCGGCCGGGGCGGCGGCTCATCACATAGACCGTGTCGGCGAGGAAGACGGCCTCGCGCAGGTCGTGGGTCACCAGCACGCCGGTGAATCGCTTCTCCAGCCACAGCGCCTGCATGACGCCCCACAGTTCCTCGCGGGTGAAGGCGTCGAGCGCGCCGAACGGCTCGTCGAGCATCAGGAGCTCGGGCTCGTGGATCAGGGCGCGGCAGAGGTTGGACCGCTGCTGCATGCCGCCCGAGAGCTGCCAGGGGAACTTGTCGGCGAAGTCGGCCAAGCCGACCGTCTGCAGGAGCTTCATCGCGCGCGCGACGTACTCGGCGCGATGACGGCGGAACCGGCGCTTGTGCGGCTCCACTACCTCCATGGGCAGGAGGATGTTGTTCATGGTGGAGCGCCACGGCATCAGCGTCGGGTTCTGGAACGCCATGCCGACGCCCTTGATCGGCCCCGTCACCTTCTCGCCGGCCACCCGGACCTCACCACCCGACGCGGGCAGCAGGCCGGTGACCAGTTTCATGATGGTCGACTTGCCGCAGCCCGATGGTCCGACCACGGCGATGAACTCGCCCTTGTCGATGGCGAAGGTGGCGTCGGCAAGGGCGAGCGTGCGTTCCTTGCCGAGCCGATAGGTGAGACTGACGCCTTTGAGGTCGACGAACGCCATCTCTACTTGGAGATCATCCGGTCGGCTTTCGGCGGAAGATAGACATTGGTGAACACCTTGTTCGGCGCCGGCGGCGCCGGCAGGCCGAATGCCTCGGAGACGTCCTTGACCGCGCGAGCGAAGCGCACGGGATCAACGTCGCCCATGCCGTTGGCCTTCACGTAAGGTGTCAGGATGTTGGTCTGCAGCGAGATCTGCAGGCGCTCCATCTCGAGCTTCTCGTCGATCAACGGGTCGCGCTTCTTGGCCGCGGCGATGCCGAGCTGCGGGTTGGCGATCACGTCCTTCCAGCCCTTGACCGTGGCCGCCAGGAAACCCTTCACGGCCTTCTCGTTCTTGGCCATCTCCGGCGAGATGACGACGCCGTTGCCGTAGACGTCCATGCCGAAGTCGACGTAGCGCATCGACACGATGTCCTCGAACGCCACCCCGCGCGCCTTGAGGTCGAGCATCGACGAGAAGTAGTGGCCGGAGATGAAGTCGACGGTGCCCTGCACCAGGCTCTGCTCGCGCAGCTGCGGCGTCAGGTTGACGTGCTCCCACTTGGTAATGCCGTTCTTCTTGGCGAAGGCCGGGAACAGGCGGAACGAGGCGTCGAACACCGGCGCGCCGAGCTTCTTGCCCTCGAGATCCTTGGGCGTCTTGATGCCGCTCTTCTTCAGCGCATAAACGCCGAACGGCGCGAAATCGTAGGCCATGAACACACAGAGCACTTCCTTGCCTGGGTTCTTGGCATTGTACTCGATGGTCGCGTTCACGTCGGCGAAGCCGATCTGGTAGGCACCGGTGGCGACGCGCTGGACCGCGCCGGCCGAGCCCTGGCCGGGATCCATGGTGACGTCGAGCCCTTCGGCCTTGTAGTAGCCCTTCTCGAGTGCCACCAGGAACGGCGAGGTCGGGCCCTGGAAAACCCAGTCCAGCGTGAACTTTATCGGTGTCTGGGCGTGCGCGGGCAGGCCGCCCAACATTCCTGCGACGGCGGCAGCGCCTGCCAGCCACTTGGCGAATCCGTTCATATCCCGCTCCCCCATGAGATCCCTCGTCCAGCGACTCTTAGGCGGACAACTCACGCCCGCCAAGGGGATATCAGGCAGATTCTATGCCAGCCTGCTGCGTGGTGACGAGCCGCGTGAAGGCGCCGCCGCGGGCCGCCAGTTCCTGGTAACCACCCTGCTCCGCGACGCGGCCGTGCTCGAACACCACGACTAGGTCGGCGTCGCGGATGGTCGACAGCCGATGGGCGATCACGAAGGTCGTGCGGCCCTGCATCAGCGTCTTGAGTGCCTTCTGGATACGCGCTTCCGTCACCGAGTCGAGCGCGCTCGTCGCCTCGTCGAGGATCAGGATGGGCGGATCCTTGAGCAGCGCCCGGGCGATCGCGAGCCGTTGGCGCTCGCCGCCGGACAAAGTGGTCCCGCGCTCGCCCACCAGTGTGTCGTAGCCCTGCGGCTGACGCATGATGAAATCGTGCGCCTCGGCGAGCTTGGCCGCCTGCTCCAGCTCCGCCTGGGTGGCGTCGGGCTTGCCGATGCGCAGATTGTCGGCGATCGAGCGGTAGAACATGGTGCTGTCCTGGAACACCACGCCGATGTTGCGGCGAAGGGATTCCAGCTTGATATCGCGATGGTCGATGCCATCGATGCGGACGGTGCCGGTTTGTGCATCCCACATGCGGTGCAGCAGCGACAACGCCGTGCTCTTGCCGGCGCCGGTGGGACCGACCAAGGCCACCGTCGTACCAGCCGGCACCTTCAGCGAAAAATGGACCAGCGCCGGCCGCTTGCCGTCGTAGGAGAAATTGATGTCGTCGAATTCCACGTCGCCCCGGGCACGCCCGATGTCGATTCCATTCGGCTTGTCGGGCACCGTGGACTGCGCATCGAGGATGCGGAAGAAATCGCCGAGCGACGGCATCTGGAAGAAGATGCGGCTGACGAAGCCCGACGCCTGGTCCATGCGGCCGATCAGCATGGTGGCGAAACCCATGAAGCTCACGATTTCGCCGACCGTCGCCTCGCCCTTGGTATAGAGCCAGGTGCCGAGCACGAAGATCGAGATCACCGTGACGGTCGAGGCGGCGCGGGTCATCACCGACAGCAGCGCCCACCAGTTCAGGACCGGAAACTGCGCCTGCAGCGTCTGGCCGATGATGCGATGCATCTCGCCCGCTTCGGCGGCCAGGCGAACGAAGCTCTGGATCAGGTGGATGTTGCCCAGCGCGTCGCCGGCGCGGCCGGCGAGCTCGCTGTGCAGGTCCTCGACCTTCTTCTGCAGCTGGTCGGTGCGGCTCACCACCCAGACATTGGCAGCGGCGAAGAACAGGATGAGCACCAGCAGCAGGAGGCCGAGTCGCCAGTTCATGAACATGCTGAGCGGCAGCATGATGAACAGCGCCACCAGGGTGGCGAGATTCTCGCGGAAGAACGACAGCCAGATGCCGAACAGGTTGTCGACGCCGGTCAGCATGATCTTGATCAGCCGGCCGGAGTGCTGGGCATTGTGGAAGGAGAACGGCAGCACCAGCAGATGCTCGAAGTAGCTCGCCATTGCCCCCAGCCGGCGGCGATGGGCCATGCGGTCGGCCTGCAGCGAGACGATCATGTTGGCGGTGATGCCGCCCAGCCCGACCAGGGCCCACAGGCCCAGGATCTGGCGGGCGTCCCGCCACAGGATGTCGACCGGCTTGTCCTTGGCGGTGGTCAGGAGATCGATGACCTGGCCGAACAGCACCGGCTCGTAGAACTGCAGGGCGGCAACCGCCACGTTGGCGACCGCCAGCGTGACGGCAAGCCACTTCTCGGCCCGCAGGAGCCCGATCACCCGGCCATAGACGCGAAAAAACTCCATCAGCGCTCGACCGGGCCCATGCTGCCTCTGCTACTCGCCGAGAAACCGCTCGACGGTGTTCACGAAGAAGCTCACCCCGAACGGGATTGCCATGTCGTTGAAGTCGTAGCGCGAGTTGTGCAGGCCCACGCCGTTGCCGTCCTCGCCGCCGTTGCCCAGCCACACCATGGCGCCGGGCACCTTCTCCAGCATGTAGGAGAAGTCCTCGGCCCCCATGCTGGCCTGCACGTTGTCGCGCACGCCGTGCGGACCGCAGATGCCTGCCGCCACGTCGATGGCGAAGGCGGCGCGCTGGGCGTTGTTGATCGTCGGCGGATAGCCATGGCGATACTCGACGTCGATCTTCACGCCGTACATCTTGGAAGCACCGTCGCAAATCTCGCGGATGCGCGCCTCGATCAGCTTGCGGGCCTCCGGCGTTGTCGTGCGGGTCGTGCCGCCGACATGGGCGTCAGTCGGGATGACGTTATAGGCCGAACCGCCCTTGACGAACCCGACGGTGACGACAGAGGAGGCAAACGGATCCATGTTGCGGCTGACGATGGTTTGCAGCGCCAGCACGAGGTTGGCGGCAACGATCAGCGGATCCTTACTGAGATGCGGGTGCGCGGCATGGCCGCCCTTGCCTGAGATGCGCAGGTCCCAGCGATCGGCGGCCGCCAGCAGCGCGCCGGGCTTGGTGGCGATCATGCCCAGCGGCAGGCCGGGCTTGTTGTGAATGGCGAAGACGGCATCGCAGGGGAATTTCACGAACAGCCCCTCGTCAATCATCGCCTTGCCGCCGCCGCCGCCCTCCTCGGCCGGCTGGAAGATGAAATGCACGGCGCCCTCGAAGTCGCGCTTTTCGCTCAGCACCTTGGCTGCCCCCAGCAACATCGCCGTGTGGCCGTCATGGCCGCAGGCATGCATGCGACCGGGGTTTTGCGAGCGATGCGCGAAATCGTTGGTCTCGTCCATCGGCAGGCAATCCATGTCGGCACGCAGGCCGATCGACTTCACGGAGTTGCCTTTGCGCAACGTGCCGACGAGGCCGGTCTTGCCCAGCCCGCGCGTCACCTCGAGCCCCCATTCCGTGAGCTTGGCCGCGACGATGTCGGAGGTCCGGTTCTCCTCGTAGGCGAGTTCGGGATGGGCGTGAATGTCGCGGCGGATGGCGGCAATCTCGCCCTGGATCTCGAGCGAACGGGGCAGAACGGGCATTAAAGCACTCCGGTTGAACTGGGCACATCATAGCCGGACCTCGACGGCCCGCGCCATCTCGCGCAAGCTGGCGGAATGTTGTCCTTGGAAGACGTCGAGAGTGCGGCGGCCATCGTCTACGCCGCCATGCCGCCCACCCCGCAATATGCTTGGCCCCTGCTGGCGCGACGCACCGGCTGCGAGGTCTGGGTGAAGCACGAAAACCACACCCCGATCGGCGCCTTCAAGGTGCGCGGCGGGCTGGTCTATATGGCCCGGCTGAAGCGTGATCAGCCGGCCGTCGCGGGCGTCATCAGCGCCACCCGCGGCAATCACGGCCAGAGCATCGCGCTCGCCGCCGGCCGCGCGGGCATCGCCGCCACCATCGTCGTACCCCTAGGCAATTCGGTGGAAAAGAATGCCGCCATGCGGGCTTTTGGCGCGGAGCTGATCGAAGCCGGCCACGATTTCGATGCAGCGCGCGAAGTGGCGGTGCGTCTGGCCGGCGAACGTGGTCTCTCCATGGTTCCGTCCTTCCACCACGACCTGGTGTGCGGCGTGGCGACCTATGCCCTCGAACTGTTCCGGGCAGCCCCTCCGCTCGACACGGTCTATGTGCCGATCGGCCTGGGCTCGGGCATCTGCGGCACGATCGCCGTGCGCGATGCGCTCGGGCTCTCGACCAAGGTGGTGGGCGTGGTCTCGACCGAGGCACCGGCCTATGCGCTGTCCTTCGCCGCCGGCAAGGTCGTGGCGACCAACAGCGCCGACACCATGGCGGACGGCATGGCGGTGCGCGGACCGGACTCCGAGGCGCTAAAAGTGATTCTGAAGGGCGCGGACCGGATCGTCAAAGTGAGCGACGCCGAGATCGCCATCGCCATGCGTGCCTACTACGAGGACACGCACCAGCTCACCGAGGGCGCCGGCGCCGCCGCGCTCGCCGCGCTGATGCAGGAGCGCGAGCGCCTGAAGGGCAAGCGCGTCGGACTGATCCTGAGCGGCGGCAACATCGACCGGCCGCTCTACTTGCGGACTCTCGCCGACGACTGAGGGGTGGGCGACTGAGGCGGCGGTGGCTGAGGCGCCCAGGCGAGGTCGCTCTTCACCGCCTGCATGATGAACGACGAGCGCGTGCCCTTTACACCCGGCATGCGCAGCAGCGCCTTCATGGCGAACTCGCTGAAGCTCGCGAGGTCGGGTGCGAAGACATGGACCTGGAAATCCATGTCGCCGGTCACGGCATAGCAGGCCACGACCTCGGGCCGGGCGCGAATCGCGGCCTCGAAAGCCTCGACGGTCTTTTCGGAATGATCTTCCAGCGTGATCTCGACCAGCGCCTGCAGGCCGAGCCCCATCGCCTGCGGTGAAACAAGGGCGGCGTAACGGCCGATCACGCCCTCTTCTTCCAGGCGCTTCACCCGCCGCTGGCAGGGCGTGGGCGACAGGCCGACCCGCTCGGCCAGATCGACCATTGGCAGCCGGCCCTCGGCCTGGAGGGCTGCCACGATGCGTCTGTCGATGTCATCGAGTTCGATCATGGTGTAATTCACTCTATGAGAACTATTCCATAGAGAATACCTCCAAAACGGATCACCTTACAGGCCAAGTTCGCGAGGATCCACCGCCACCCTGCCCTCATATTCAGGGCATGAACATCGCACCCCTCGAAAACCTGCGTGGCGATTACGTCGGCATGGCGCCGGACTGGACCGTGCCGCAGCACGCCGACCTCTACTCAGACGAGGATCAGGCGGTGTGGCGGACCCTGGTGGAACGCCAGACCGCGCTCGCCCGCCGCTACGCCTGCGATGAGTTTCTAGATGGCCTCGACTCGCTCGGGATCGGCGACACCATCCCGGATTTCGAGGCGATCAACGCCCGGCTGATGCCGCTCACCGGCTGGCGTCTCGTCGGCGTGCCGGGCCTGATCCCCGACGCGGCCTTCTACGATCATCTCGCCCACCGGCGCTTTCCGGTGACAGTGTGGATCCGCACACGCGCCGAACTCGACTATCTGGTCGAGCCCGACCTGTTCCACGATTTCTTCGGCCATGTGCCGCTGCTCTCGAACCCGGTCTTCGCCGACTACATGCAGGCCTACGGCCAGCGCGGTGTCGAAGCGGGTCCGAACGTCCATCTCCTGGCCCGGCTCTACTGGTTCACCGTCGAGTTCGGCCTGATCCGCACGGCCAAGGGCCTGAAAGCCTACGGCGCCGGCATCCTGTCCTCGGCCGCCGAAGTGAAGCACGCGATCGAAGACGAAGCTGTCAAGCGCCTGCCGTTCGATGTCGCGACGGTGATGCGTCGGCCCTACGAGATCGACCGCCTGCAGAACACCTATTTCGTCCTTGACGATTTTCGCCAGCTCATGGACCGACCGGACCTCCATTAGCGCAAGTGCCAGGAAAACGGAATCGGCCGTCACTGAAAAGCGATGTCATCCCGAGCCGAAGGCGAGGGATCCTTCATGGAGCCGAAAAGATCCCTCACTGCGTTCGGGATGACAAAATTTTCTGCGGTTACAGCTAGCCCAGAACGACCAACCCGTCGACGGCGACCACGCCCTCGCCGTCGCCCTTCACCAGCAGAGGATTGATCTCGGCTTCCGAGACATCGGCGAATTCCTTGTGCGCCAGCGCCGAGAAGGCCGCGATCGTTTTCGCCAGCGCCGCCACGTCACCGCGCGGCAGGTTGCGATAGCCGCGGACGGTGGCGAGGCCTTTTACCTCCTCGATCATCTCGCGTGCCTCGGCCTCGTCGACCGGGGCAATCCGGGTCGATGCGTCCTTATAAATCTCCGCCAGCACGCCGCCGAGGCCGACGGTGATCGTGGGGCCGACCAGCGGATCGCGGCGAAAGCCCAGGATCACTTCGGCCAGACCGCGCTCCATCTTCTGGATCAGGAAGCCTTCCAACTTCGCGCCAGGCGAATGGGCTTTCACGCGCCGCTCGATCTCGCGCGCCGCGACGGCGGCCGCCTGGCCATCGATCAGGCCGAGCGCCACGCCGCCCGCTTCGGTCTTGTGCGCGATGTCGGCCGACAAAATTTTCAGCGCCACTGGCGCGCCGACTTCGGCCACCGCCGCTACCACGCGCTTGGCATCGGGGATCGCCAGCGACTTGGCCATCGGCACGCCCAGCGCGCCAAAGAGATCGGCCGCCCGCCGCTCGTCGAAGCCGTTGACGCGGCCCGCCTCCAGCGCATCGAGCGATGCGCGCGACGGCTCGGCAAGCATGAGCAGCGGCTGCGGCACCCGGCGCAGCAGGCAGACCGCCATCGCCTCGCTGCAGGATTCGGGATGGCGGAAGGCCGGCACGCCCGCCGCCGTCAACAGCGCCAGCGACTTCTCGGCCGCCGGCGTCAATGACACGGCGAAGGGCTTGGCGGTGCCGGCGAAACGCAGCAATGGTTCGACCGCGAGCTCGGGATTGAACTGCGCCGAGGAACCCACGACGAAGATCACCGCATCGTTGCCGTCGTCGGCCAGCAGCCGCTCGATGGTGCCAGCCACGATCTCGGGCTTCGCTCCAGCCAAAGTGAGATCGATCAGCTTGCCTTCGCCCGCCGCAATGCCGAGTGGTTTCAGCCAGTCGACCAGCGCCTGCGGCGGGTCGGCGATGTCGAGGCCGGCCATCGCCATATTGTCGACCACCATGGCCGCCCCGCCGCCGGTCGTGGTTGCCACGGCAACGCGCTTGCCGCGCGCAGGTGGGCGATCGACCAGCAACGCCGGCACATCGACCAGGGATTCGAACATCGACACGCGGGCGATGCCGTGGCGACGACAGAAGGCGTCGAACGTCGCATCGGAGCCCGCAATGGCGCCGGTATGCGACTTCGCCAGCTCTTGGCCGATCGACGAGCGGCCGAGCTTGTAGGCGATCACCGGCTTGCCGGCGGCATGGGCGCGGCGCGCCGCTCGCGCCAATCGATCGCCGTCGCGTAAAGTCTCCATGAACAGCAGGATCGCGTCGGTGTGCGGATCGTCCACCATCAGGTCGGCGATTTCGCCGACGGCGAGATCGACCTCGTTGCCGACCGAGATCAGCCGCGAGAAGCCGATGCCGCGCGCGTCGGCCCGCGAGAGCAGCGCGCCGATCAGGCTGCCGCTCTGGCTCACCACGGCCCAGCGCCCGGTGCGCAGCTTGTCGATGGCGAAGGCCGCGTTGGCCGTCAGCACCATGGGCGGATCGGTACTCACCGTGCCGATGCTGTTGGGTCCGACCAGGCGGATGCCGGTCTCGGCGACGATGCGCGCAAGATCGTCCTGCAGTGACGCACCGGCGGCGCCGGCATCGGCGAAGCCACCGGCCAGGATGGACGCCACCTTGACGCCACGTTTGCCGCAGGCGGCCAGCGCCTCGACGGCACCACGGCCGTTCAGAAGAATATAGGCGTGATCGATGTCGCCCGGGATTGCATCGAGATCCTTATAAACTTTCTCGCCCAGGATTTCGCTGCGCGAGGGATTCACCGGCAGGATCTCGCCGGTAAAGCCATGCTTGCGCAGGAAGCGCTGCGGCCGCGAGGTCGTCTTGGTCGGATCGGCCGAAGCGCCGATCAGGGCAATGCGCTT
>JAUXST010000504.1 GCA_030679805.1 Reyranella sp.
CCAGGGCGCGGTCCTTCTCGAAGTGGTTGCGGTATTCCTTGTAAGTGGTCGAGCCGATGCAGCGCAGCTCGCCCGACTGCAGCGACGGCTTCAGCAGGTTCGATGCATCCATCGAGCCGCCCGAGGTCGCGCCGGCGCCGATGATCGTATGGATCTCGTCGATGAACAGTACGGAGTTGGGCTTCTTCTTGAGTTCGGCCAGCACCGCCTTCAGCCGTTCCTCGAAGTCGCCGCGATAGCGCGTGCCGGCCAGCAGCGCGCCCATGTCGAGCGAGTAGATCACGGAGTCCCTGAGCACTTCCGGCACCTCGCCGTCGACGATCTTGCGGGCAAGCCCCTCGGCGATCGCCGTCTTGCCGACGCCGGGTTCGCCGACGTAAAGCGGGTTGTTCTTGGTGCGCCGGCATAGGACCTGGATAGTTCGCTCGACCTCGTGCTCGCGTCCGATCAGGGGATCGACCCGGCCCTCGCGGGCCTTCTGGTTGAGGTCGACGCAATAGGCGGCCAGAGCCTCGTTGCCCTGCTTGCCCGCGGCCTCGCCTTCCTCCTCGGCGCCGCTCACCCGGCGGGCGCGGGCGCGGCCCGGAACCTTAGCCTTGCCATGGCTGATGTAGTCGACCGCATCGAGGCGGGTCATTCCCTGGTTCTCGAGGAATGACACGGCGTGGCTGTCGCGCTCGGAGAACAGGGCGACCAGGACGTTTGCGCCGGTGACTTCGTTGCGCCCGGACGACTGGACATGCACGGCCGCCCGTTGGACGACGCGCTGGAAACCGGCGGTCGGCAGCGGCTCGTTCGGCGTCTGGGTAACGATGCCTTTCAGGCGATTGTCGACGAAGGCCTCGAGATCGTGCCGCAGCCGGTCGATATCGACTCCACAGGACTTGAGAACGGGCGTCGCATCCTCGTCCTCGGTCATTGCCAGAAGCAGGTGCTCCAGCGTCGCGTATTCATGGCGGCGCTCGCCGGCAAGCCCGAAGGCGCGATGCAGGGACTTCTCGAGGTTCTTGGACAGCATGGACATCGGACCACCTCGACGGAAAAACGAACTACTCTTCTTCGAACTACTCTTTCTCCAACGTGCACTGGAGAGGGTGCTGGTTTTTACGGGCGTAATCCACCGTTTGCGTCACCTTGGTCTCGGCGATCTCGTAGGTGTAGACACCGCAGATGCCGACGCCCTTCTGATGGACGTGCAGCATGATCTCGGTCGCCTCGTCGCGCGTCTTCTGGAAGATGTGCTGCAGCACGTCGACGACGAACTCCATCGGCGTGTAGTCGTCGTTCAGCATCAGCACCTTGTACATCGACGGTTTCTTGGTCCGCGTCCGCGTAAGCGTCAGCGCCCCGGTCCGCCCGTCGTTGTCCCCGTCGTCGCGACGGGGCGGCTGTTGCGGCGGCCCTCCTGGCGGCTCCTTGGGCCCACCCAGGCGGTTGCCCTCGAGGCGCCATTCGCTAGCGGTACGCGCAAAGACCATCTTCCGGCTCAAACTCCCGATGGGAACACCAATCAATTATATAGGTAGCCTGGGCGCTTTCGCTACCTCGGCCGCAGCCCATCCTTCCCCACCATGAGCATCCAGCGGTTGGCGCTGCCGCTGTGATACATCGGTGCGTTCCAATCGCGACGAAGATTGGAGGGTTCCAGCTTGCGCGGCCGGTTCACCGGTACTGGAACGTTGTCCCAGGCGAACAGCCGCTCCGCGAACTTCACGTTGGCGAAGCCGTCGGTCGGATAATGATAGGCTTGAAATCCCCAGATGCCGTTGCGGCAGGAGGCGACGGTCCACCAGAAGTCGTTGTCCGGTAGCCTCAACCCGTCGCGCGGAGGGCCGAAAGCAGCACTTGCCTCCAACAACCCTATCAATTCCCGGGTTTCGTCGACATTCAGGATACGCTCGCCGCGCTTCATGCTCCACGGGCCGAGCGCGTCGGCCGCACTACCGATCGTCAGATTGCTGACGTTGCCCTGATCGGCGAGCACGCCGATTGCCATTCCGGCCGTGCCGTCGGGCTGCAGAAAGATCTCATACGTCCGGACTTGCTCCTCGTAGAGGGCGTTATAGATCAGGCGGACGCGGTTTCGGCCGCCTGGTTGGCAGGCCGATCGAATATCGTTGGCGCCAACATAGGCAAACCAATTGTAGCTGCGCGCGATCGGCGGCTCGACGTTGCGGTCCGGCCGCTGTGCCGAGGCATTGGTGGCACCGAGCAGCGCCAAACCGACAGTTACCGTGACCATCCATTTCATCGCAGGTCCCCACATCGTTCTTAGCAGTTTCCGAACCAACTAGGGCAGCAGCACGGCGGGTGAAAGTTGCATAACCCCACGGACTTTAGTATTATCAGAGGAGTTGCTCCTAACGTCTTGGTGGAGCACAAGAATATTGACCTATTGGTAATGGCATAACTAGCGATGACTTTCTCTCTTGAGCACATCGCGGTCGGCCTGTCCCGGCTTGCCGTCGGCCTCCTTTTTGTTGTTGGCACAATCTCAGCTCCGTCGAGTGCCGATGCTCAATCGGCCTCGACAAAGCGTGCCGTGCCGCCGTCCAAGGCACGAGCCGCCGCCAAGACCATTGCGAACAACCCCTCGCCATGGGTCCCCAATCCCTCCGTTTCCGGCAAGACGGCCTACTTGATCGTCGACGCGACCAGCGGTCGGGAGATCTCCTCCGACCAGGCCGACGAACTTCGTCATCCGGCCTCTCTCACCAAGTTGATGACGATCTACCTCACCTTCTC
>JAUXST010000510.1 GCA_030679805.1 Reyranella sp.
CGACCTGACGGCAGCCATCGCCGCACAGGGCCGAGCCCAGAGCCTCGAGGCAGCCGCGCGGGTTGCGGCGCAGGATCAGGCGAGGGAGCAGCTCCGACGCTTCCTCACGCCCAATCAGGGTTATCAGCCCTCGACCGTCCGGATGTTCCACGAGTGAGCCCGCCGCCACGTGGGCACGATGCGCGGAGTGAATAGACATGGGCGGCACGGGCGTCATCGACCGGTTCCTCGGAGTCTTCACCAGCTACATCGACAGCGGCTTCGGCCTGCTAGGCAGCGAGGTCGGATTCCTGGCGGCCACGCTGGCCGCGATCGACCTAACTCTCGCCGCGCTGTTCTGGGCCTGGGGCAGGGACGAGGATGTCGTTGCACGCCTCGTCAAGAAGACGCTCTTCATTGGCGTCTTCGCCTACCTGATCGGCAACTGGAACAGCCTGGCCCGTATCGTCTTCGAGAGCTTCGCAGGCTTGGGCCTGAAGGCTTCCGGCACCGGCCTGTCGGCGGCGGATTTCTTGCGCCCGGGGCGGGTCGCCCAGGTCGGTCTCGATGCCGGGAGGCCCATCCTCGACTCGATCTCGGGTCTCATGGGTTTTGTCAGCTTCTTCGAGAACTTCATCCAGATCGCCGTATTGCTCTTTGCCTGGGTGGTGGTGCTGCTCGCCTTCTTCATCCTCGCTGTCCAGCTCTTCATTACCCTGATCGAGTTCAAGCTGACCACGCTCGCAGGCTTCGTGCTGATCCCATTCGGGCTTTTCGGCAAGACCGCGTTCCTCGCCGAGCGCGTGCTCGGTAACGTCGTCTCCTCCGGCGTAAAAGTCCTGGTGCTGGCGGTCATCGTCGGCATCGGCTCGACCCTGTTCGCGCAGTTCACCTCGGGATCGGGCGGCGCTCAGCCCTCCATCGAGGACGCCATGGCGCTGGTGCTGGCCTCCTTGGCGCTGCTGGGCCTTGGCATCTTTGGACCTGGCATCGCCAACGGCATCGTCTCGGGCGGTCCGCAGCTCGGGGCCGGCGCGGCGGTGGGGACTGGCCTGGCGGCCGGCGGCCTCGGCGTCGCGGCAGGCGCCATTGCCGCAGGTGGCGCGAGCGCCGTAGCCGGGGCGGCGCGCGGCTCCG
>JAUXST010000513.1 GCA_030679805.1 Reyranella sp.
CCGCCGCGCGGGTAGGACCACATGACGACGGCCAGGCCGACCGACTTGGCCTCCTCCGCCATCTCGCGGATCTCTTCCATCAACTCGTACTGCGACTCGGAGCCGGGATAGATCGTGAAGCCGATCGCCGAGCAGCCGAGCTTGAGTGCATCCATCACCGAGGCGGTGACCGCCTGGTCCGTGTTGGTCGACAGCGAATTGGCCGAGTTGACCTTGAGGATGGTCGGGATGGCGCCGGCGAAGGTGTCGGCGCCGGCCTCGAGCGGGCCCAGCGGGGCGGCGTAGGCGTTCAGGCCGGCGTCGATGGCGAGCTGGTAGTGATAGTGCGGGTCATAGGCGTCCGGGTTGGGGGCGAAGGAGCGGGCTGGGCCGTGCTCGAAACCCTGGTCGACGGGCAGGATCACCACCTTGCCCGAGCCGCCCAGGCGGCCGTGCATCAGGATGCGCGCGAGGTTGCCCTTGGTGCCGGGATTGTCGCTCTCGTAGTTGTCGAGGATCTTCTTGACCGTCCGGGTGATCTTCATTGCCTGCTCCCGAGGTGTTCATTGCGGCTGAAAGCGGCGCCGGTGATAGCGGGCGGGGCCTATTCGTTCAAGCCCTTGCCGGAATAGGGGTGTGTGGCAATCCAGTGTTTGGCGATGTCCAAACGCCGCGTTACCCACACGCCATGGTGCTTCTGGACGTGATCCAGGAACCGCCAAAGGCCCGCTATGCGGCCCGGATGGCCGATCAGCCGCATATGCAGGCCGACCGACATCATCTTGGGCGCCGTGGCGCCCTCCCGGTACAGCACGTCGAAGGCGTCGCGGACGAGGCCGAACCACTGGTCGGAATGGACCATGCCGGCGGCGTATTTGCCGTCATTGTTGGTGAGCGAGTAGGGCACGATCAGGTGCGGCTTGCCCTCGACGGTCTGCCAGAACGGCAGCTCCTCGCCGTAATAGTCCGAATCGTAGGTGAAGCCGCCTTCCTCGACCAGCAGGCGGCGCGTGTTGACGCTGGGTCCATAGCGGCAATACCAGCCGGCCGGACGATCGCCGACCGTCTGCTTCAGGGATTTGACCGCCTTCTGGATATGCTCACGCTCCTCGGCTTCGCTCAGCTGGAAGTGGCGCACCCAGCGCCAGCCGTGGCAGCAGACGTCGAAGCCCGATTTGCGAATCGCTTCGGCCGCCAGCTTGTTGCGCTCCAAGGCGAGCGCGCAGCCGAACACGGTGAGCGGCAGGCCGCGCTCCTGGAAGGCGCGCATGATGCGCCAGAACCCGACGCGGCTGCCGAACTCGAACATGCTCTCGCCGGCGAGGTCGCGGCCCTCCATGCCGACCGACGAAGTCGAGGCTTCGGTGAGGCCGGTTTCGGTATAGCCCTCGCCGTCCTGCATGGAAGGCTCCGAGCCTTCCTCGTAGTTCATGACGAAGTTGACCGCGACCCGGGCGCCGCCGGGCCATTTTGGATCGGGCGGGTTGGGGCCATAGCCCACCAAATCACGCGTTGGCTGCCAGCTCATGTCGGTCTCCTTACCAGCTCAGCGCCCATCTGCCGGGCAATGTCGGCGATCTTCTCGTTGTGCTCGGCCATCGAGATCGTGCGCACGCCGGCGCGCAGGCAGGCCAGCGCATAGCCCGGCGTGTCGCCGCAATCGACGATCAAGGTGAAAGCGACGTCCGAGAATTCCTCGCGCGCCCGATCCTGAAGCGCCGCCAGATATCCGGCGCCATAGGTTGCGGCCGCGTTCTCGGGCGTGCGCAGGACGGGCGTCTGCTTCGCCTCGCGCGCAGCCGAGAGGGCGGCCTTCGTCTGCCGCCAGTCCCTGACCAGGATCACGGGTCCCATGGCCGCGATAATACACGGGGTCATCGCGGGCTTCGGCTCAGGGAATGCGGACGGTGAAAGGCGCGACAGGCACAAACTCCTCGTCGCCCTTGCCGCCGTCGCGCCACATGAAGACGGCGAAGCGGCCGGGCCGGTCGAGCACGGTGAGGCCGTGGTGCCAGGTGTTGGCGCGATAGGTGACGCCCTGCTTGCCGTTGGCGATGAAGGCCCGCACGCCCGCGAGATCGGGGCCACCCGCCTTGGCGTGCGGCGCCACGACGATCAGCCAGCGCGCGACATCGAGGGGCATGAAGGTCTGGGAGGAAAATTCGTGGCGCTCTAGCAGGTCGGCTTTCAGCGGCCGGTCCTCGGTCTCGGCCTTCTGGCTGACCGAGAGGCTGGCATGCGCGGTCGCGCGCAGATTGCCCAGCGCATCCTCGTAATAGGTGCGACCCGCGACCTCGGGCACGGCAATGACGTCGCCGAACGGAGCGAAGGCTTCCTTGGTCAGGGGCTGCGGGACGATTTCCATGGTCGTTCTCCTAATCGCGCATGCGGCGGGTGAGGCCCACCGTCCATTCCATGATCAGCATCAGCAGGAAGGCGGCGGCAATCAACACGCCCGATACGGCGGCAATCCTGGGATCGAGCGTCGATTCCATCATGCCCCACATGCGGATGGGCAGCATGTCGGTCCGCGCGGTCGAGAGGAAGAGCGACACCGGCACGTTGTCGATCGAGGCCATGAAGGCCAGGAACGCGCCGGCGAAGATGCCGGGGGCGATCAGCGGCAGGGTCACGCGGCGGAGCGTATAGAGCCAGCTCGCGCCCAGGCTCTGCGAGGAATCCAGCAGCGCCGGATCGAGCTGCGACAGGCTGGCCGCCGTGGTGCGCAGGATGAAGGGCACGGTTACGATCATGTGGCCGGCGATGATGAGATGGAGCGACGGTCGAAAGCCGATCAGGGTGAAGTACATCAGCGCCGCGAGGCCGAAGGTGAGGCCGGGCAGGACCAGCGGCGACATGAAGAAACCGTCGGCGACGCGCGCGAGCCTGGTGCGGCTGCGGGCGAGGCCCAGAGCGGCAAGCGAGCCGAACAGGACGCCGAACGCGGTCGACCAGGCGGCGACCTCGAGCGAATTGGAGACGGCGCGATGGATCTGGCGCGACTTCGAGGGATCGAACAACGCCTCGTACCATTGCAGCGAGAAGCCGGTGGGCGGGAACTTTAGCGAACGGCCCTCGGTGAAGGAGGTGGTGAGCACGATCGCCACCGGCGCGATGATGATCACCAGCGCCAGCAGGGCGAGGCTCCCGATCACCAGGCCGTAGGTGAGATCGGTGAAGCTGCGGCGCCTACCCATGGACATACCCGCCGGACCGGCGGCCCAGGTAGGAGAGGGCACTGACCACGGTGAGCACCGAGACCAGCAGGGTAATCGACACTACGGCGGCGAACGGCCAGTTGAAGACGACCAGCGACTGCTGCCAGATCAGGAGTGGCAGGTAGATGAGCCGCACGCCGCCGATCACGGTCTGCGAGATGAAGGCGGTCGTCGCGCTTGCGAACACCAGCAGGCAGCCCGCGACCAGGCCGGGCATGCTGAGCGGCACGATGACGGTGAAGAGCGTGCGCCAACGCGAGGCGCCCAAGGCGGCCGAGGCGTCGCGCAGGTTGGGATCGAGGCGCGACATTACGCTGATCAGCGGCAGCAGCATCAGCGGCATCTCGATTTGCGTGAGCGAGATCACGAGGCCGAGTTCGGTCTGCAGCAGCCGAAGCGGCTCGGAGATGATGCCGAGTGAGAGAAGGACCTGGTTCACGACGCCCTCGCGGCCCAGCACCACGATCCAGGCGAAGGTGCGGACGACGACCGAGAGCAGGAGCGGCATCACGATGATGAAGATCAGCACCTTCTGCAGGCGCTGAGGCGAGTCGAGATAGACCAGCGCCAGAGGGTAGCCGACGAGTATGGTGGCGCAGACGGTCTTGACGCCGAGCAGCAGCGTGTCGGCGATCACCTTGTAGCTGAAGGGATCGCCGAGGAATTTCGCCCACTGGGCGACGCCCGGCTGCGTGATCTTGTCGTCGTCGAAGAAGCTGACGCCGACCAGCATGAGGAGCGGCGCCAGGAAGATCGCGGCAAAGGCCAGCGCGAGTGGCAGCGTGAGCTGCCACTCGGCCAGTTTGTTCACTTCGCCATTTCCTTGTTGAACTTCTCGATCCAGCCGGCGCGCAGCGGGTTGATCTTCGACCAGTCGTGCCGGATGTAGGTCGACATCTCGTCCAGATTGGTCATTGGCAGTGATGGCGGCAGCACGACTTCCTTGTTCACCGGGATGAAGTTGTGCGGCGGTTTGACGAGCGCGTCGCCGACTGTCTTGCTGACGACGGTGTCGAAGTACTTGTAGGCGTTCTCGGCGTCGGCGGCGCCCTTGGCGATGTGCATGGTGGTAAAGAAGGCCACCGCGCCGGTATCGGGCTTGACGAACTCGATGTCGACGCCGCGGCTCTTGAGGATCGCGACGGTCTGGATGTTGGTATAGGTGATGTCGCATTGACCTTGCTGCAGCAGGCCCGCCATCGCGGCGGGGTTGCCGACCGCGGCGATCTTGGGCAGCACCTTCTTCAGCTCGACGAAAGCGGGTTCGACATTGGTCTCCGAGCCGCCGAACGCCTTGGCGATCTCGATCAGCGATACGGTGCCGAAGGTCGTCTGGAAGCCGGTGATGCCGAGTCGCGACACCCAGGGATCGCTCAGCAAGTCCTTCCAGCCCTTGGGCTTCGGCAGTTTCTTGGGGTTGTAGCCGATGCCCACCACCTGGGCGCCGACGCAGATGCCCCATTCGTCGATCATGCCGGCCGGCAGGTTGGGGGCGTTGCTGATCTTCTTGCCGTCGAATTTCTCGAACAGGCCGCCTTCGATGCCGGTGATGCGCGGGCCGGGATCGAGCACGAAGGCGTCGAACGGTGGCGCACCGCGGGCGGCCCTCACCTTGGCGATCTGGTCGACCGCGTACAGCGGCTGCAGTTCGAGGTCGATGTCGTGCGCCTTCTTGAGCGCCGGCGCGACGACGGTGCGGTAGGCATCTTCCCAACTTCCGGGATAGGTCGCGGCTGTGACGATGCCCTTGGCGTGTGCGATGGCAGGGAGGAGGGAGGCGCCACCGAGTACGGTGGCGCCGGCGAGCAGGGATCTGCGACTGAACATGAGAAGAACTCCGTAGTTGTCAGGTGGGACGCGGGAACAGGGTGGGACGGGCATCGGCGGCCAGCGTGCAGTAGATGCGGGCGGCGTCGGCCGGCGAGGCGCGCCGCGGCTCGACGATCTTGAGCGAGGCGCCGTCGGCGGTGCGGGCCTCGTGCACGAGCTGAGCGCCGAGCGGCAGGCTGAGGCCGCGTTCGATGCGCCAGCTCTCCGGGCCTGGCACTTGCGACAATGCGAGTTGCTCCGGCCGCACCGACAGCATCACGGGTGCACCGGATGAGAGACCCGCCGGTGAGGGCAGCCGCAGCATGGCGCCGGCATCAAGGGCGACAGTGGCGGTGCCGCCGTCGAGAGCCGCGACCTTGCCGTTCAGCAGGTTGGTCGTGCCGATGAAGCCGTTGACGAACAGGGTTTGCGGCTGGTCGTAGATCGCGACCGGTGTGTCGAACTGCTCGACCCTGCCCTTGTTCATCACGGCGATGCGATCGGCGACGCTCATCGCCTCATCCTGGTCATGTGTTACCAGGATGGTCGTGAGGCCTAGGGCCCGCTGCAGGCGTTTGACCTCGATCTGCATATCCAGCCGCAGGTTGCGGTCGAGGGCGGCGAAGGGTTCGTCGAGCAGCAGGATGGACGGCTCGACAGCGAGCGCGCGGGCAAGCGCCACGCGTTGCTGCTGACCGCCCGAGAGCTGGCGCGGCAGCCGCTCGCGGAAGCCGCCGAGCTGCACGGTATCGAGGAAGCGGGAGACCCGCGCCAGAACTTCAGGTCCACGCACGCCGCGCGCCCGCAGGCCATAGGCCACGTTCTCCGCCACGGTCATGTGCGGGAAGAGCGCATAGTTCTGGAAGACGATGCCGATGTTGCGCTGGTTGGCCGGCAAATGGTCGATCGGCGCACCATCGACGCGTACGCGTCCGGCGGCCTGGCGGACAAAGCCCGCGATGACGCGGAGCAGGGTGGTCTTGCCGCAGCCCGACGGCCCCAGCAGGGCCACGACCTCGCCCGGCTCGATGGCGAGCGTCACGCCGTCGACCGCCAGCGCCTGGCCATAGCGGACGGTCAGGTCCTCGACGTCGAGTGTCCGGCCCGTCGGGGTCGATTGCATGCCGTGCCTCCTTCAGGAGAACGACGCAAGCGGCGTGCCAAGGGAAAAGCGCCGCGGCGGCCTCGAAGTGACGACGGGTCGTGCGGAGTGGCCCGGTTTGTGCACATATTAATTCAGAATGTGCACATTTTTCTGCCAAGCTTGACCATGGCCCATCCCCGTCGGAAACCCCACCCGCGCAAGGGCGACGTCGCGATGGACAAGGCCGTCTACGACGCCATCCGGCGCGCCATGCTGATGGGCCGGTTGCTGCCCGGGACCAAGCTCGGCGAGCCGGCGCTTGCCCGCGTCCTCAAGGTCAGCCGCGAGAGGGCGCGCAAGGCGCTGCACCGGCTGGTGCACGAGGGCTGGCTGGAGGCAGTGCCCAACCGCGGCACTTTCGTGCCGGCGCTCACGATCGAGGAGGTGAGCGAGATCTACGACGTGCGCACGATGCTCGAGACGGCGGTCGTCCAACGCCTCTGCGCCGAACACGGCCCGCCGGCGGCGCAGCGCCTTAAGGCGCATGTCAACGAGGAGCGCATCGCGTTCAAGAACGACGATCGCGGCCGGCTGTTCGGCCTGTCGGGCGAGTTCCATGTGCTGCTGGCCGAGCTTTGCGGCAACGAGCAGCTCTCCAAGCTGCTGCGCGGGCTGCTGACGCGCTCGACGATGCATTTCTCGCTGGCGGCGCCGGAGCGCTTCCAGAACTGCGCCGGCCCGCACGATCACGCCGACATCGTGAAGGCGATCCTGGCACGCGACGTAAAAAAGGCGGCCAAGCTGATGCTCGACCACCTCTTGGGTCTCGTGGAGATGCAATCGGCCTGGCAACCGCCCCCGAGTCCGGTGAGGCTCGAGGAGGCGTTTCGCGGGATCGCGGCCGTAAGGCGGCCAGCCTAGCCGAGCTTGCCCATCGCCACGGCGGTGTCGGACATGCGGTTGGAGAAACCCCATTCGTTGTCGTACCAGCTCATGACACGCACCAGCGTGCCGTCCATGACCTTGGTCTGGTCCATGTGGAAGGTCGACGAGTGTGGATCGTGGTTGAAGTCGATCGAGACGTTGGGCTGGTCGGTCCAGCCCAGGATGCCTTTGAGCTGATTGGCCGCGGCGAGCTTGACCGCCTTGTTGATCTCTTCCTTGTCGGTCTTGCGCGAGGCTACGAACTTGAAGTCGATCACCGAGACGTTGGGCGTCGGCACGCGGATCGATACGCCGTCGAGCTTGCCGTTCAACTCGGGCAGCACCAGGCCCACGGCCTTGGCGGCGCCCGTCGAGGTCGGGATCATCGACATCGCGGCGGCGCGGCCGCGATAGAGATCCTTGTGCATGGTGTCGAGCGTCGGCTGGTCCCCGGTATAGGCGTGGATCGTGGTCATGAAGCCGTGCGTGATGCCGACCGTGTCGTGCATCACCTTGGCGACCGGCGCCAGGCAGTTGGTCGTGCACGACGCGTTGGAGACGACGAGGTGATCTTTGGTGAGCTTGTCGTGGTTGACGCCGTAGACAACCGTGAGGTCGGCGCCGTCGGCCGGGGCCGAGACCAGCACGCGCCTGGCGCCGGCATCGACATGGGCCGAGGCCGCCTTCTTCGAGGTGAAGAAGCCGGTGCACTCGAGCGCGATATCGACGCCCAGGGCCTTGTGCGGCAGCTTCGAAGGATCGCGCTCGGCCGTCACCTTGATCTTGCCACGCCCGACGTCGATCGTGTCGCCGTCGACCTTCACTTCGCCGTTGAAACGGCCGTGCACGGAGTCGAAGCGGAACAGGTGGGCATTGGTCTCGACCGGGCCGAGATCGTTGATCGCCACGACCTCGATGTCCTTGCGGCCCGACTCCATGATGGCGCGCAGCACATTGCGCCCGATGCGGCCGAAGCCGTTGATAGCAACCCGAACAGCCATGATCTTCCTCCGTTAATTTGCCAGGCGGCGTGCCTCTGCGGCGATCGCCTCGGCGGTGATGCCGAAATGCTTGTAGAGATCGGTGGCCTTGCCCGATGCGCCAAAGCCCTTCATGCCGACGAAGGCGCCCCGGCTTCCCAGCCAGCGCTCCCAACCGAAGCCGGTCGCCGCTTCGCAGGCGACGCGGATGGTGCCGTCGCCGCCCAGGACCGTGCTCTGGTATGAAGCGTCCTGCGCGGCAAAGAGTTCCCACGACGGCATCGACACCACGGCGGCGGAAATGCCGTCCTTGACCAGCAGGTCGCGGGCGGCGAGTGCCAATTGAACCTCGGAACCCGAGGCGATCAGGCGGACGCCGGCCGAAGCGTCGCCCGCCAGAATGTAGGCGCCACGGGCACACAGGTTCTCGTCACCGGCGCCGCGCACGGTTGGCAGGTTCTGGCGCGTGAGCGCGAGGACGCTGGGGGCATGTAGGGACTCGAGCGCGAGTTGCCAGCATTCTGCCGTCTCGATGGCGTCGGCCGGGCGTAGCACGCGGAGGTTGGGAATGGCGCGCAGTGCCGCCAAGTGCTCGACCGGCTGATGCGTGGGCCCGTCTTCGCCAACGCCGATCGAGTCATGAGTCATGACGTAGATCACGCGCAGGCCCATAAAAGCCGAGAGCCGGATCGATGGCCGGCAATAGTCAGAAAACACCAGGAAGGCGCCGCTGTACGGAATCACGCCGCCATGCAGCGCCATGCCGTTCATGGCAGCGGCCATCGCGTGCTCTCGTATGCCGTAGTGGAGATAGCGACCGGACGCGTCGGTCTTGGTGAAAGGCTTGAGACCTGCCGTCTTCGTATTGTTCGAGCCCGTGAGGTCGGCCGAGCCGCCGATCGTGTCGGGCAGCACCGGGTTG
>JAUXST010000524.1 GCA_030679805.1 Reyranella sp.
CCGCATCATGAGCGGGCCTGGAGGCCCGCGGTCCCCATGATCGATTCGGTCTCCTATCTCCGCACGCCCGCCGCGATCCGCGAGCGCGCGGGCCAGGTGTTGAAATATGTCGAGGACGGGCGCTCGGCGTGGTTTGCGCTCGACGCGGCGGGACTAGAGGCCGCGGTGCAGGCGACCCTCGCGGTGACGCGCCAGCGCTTCCGCGATCCGTCGAAAATTCCGTTCCATTCGCGCTGGCGGCATTTCGAGGCGGGCGGGCATGACCGCTGGGCCGGGTTGGCCGATCGGCTGAAGGCGCTGCCGCCGGAAGAGGTGGCGCGCCGCCGCATCGATCTCGCTGTCGTCTCGGTGCTGCTCGACGCCGGCGCGGGCGGGCTGTGGTCGTACCGCGAAGCCTCGACCGGGGAGTCCTACATGCGCTCCGAGGGGCTGGCGGTGGCGAGCTTCAACATGTTCGTCCACGGCGCCTTCAGCCGCGATTCGAAGAACGATCCGCTGCGCGTCGATGCCGAGCGTCTGGCACGGCTGACGCCGGTCGATCTCGCCATGGGCTTCCAGGTGCGCGGCCACAATTCGCTGCTGGGGCTGGAGGGCCGCGCCGAGCTGTTGCGCAAGCTGGGCGGCGTCGGGCTGGAACGGCCGGGCGCGCTGTTCGATCTCCTGGCCCAGGGCGCGGGGAGCGGCCAGGAGATCAAGGCCGCGTCCATTCTCGCCGCGTTGCTCGACCGACTGCAGGCGATCTGGCCGTCGCGGTTTGAACTGGATGGCGTGCCTCTGGGTGACGTGTGGCGGCACCCGACGATAGGGCTGGTGCCGTTCCACAAGCTCTCGCAGTGGATGAGCTATTCGCTGGTCGAGCCGCTCGAAGGCGCTGGCCTGAAAGTCGTCGAGCTCGATGCGCTGACCGGCCTTCCGGAATATCGCAACGGCGGGCTTTTAGTCGATTCGGGCGCGCTGAAGCCCAAGCAGAAACTCCTGCTGGAGAAGGTCTTTGCGCCGGGCGACGAGGCGATCGTCGAATGGCGCGCGCTCACCGTGGCCCTGCTCGACCAGATCGCGGGCCACGTGCGGGCGCATCTGAAGATGGATGCGGAGAGCCTGCCGCTGGTGAAGGTGCTGGAGGCCGGGACCTGGTTCGCCGGCCGTACGCTCGCCGCCCAGCGCCGCAAGGACGGCGGCCCACCGATCGCGGTGGAGAGCGACGGGACGGTTTTTTGATTATGGGGAGAAGAGAAATGTCGTTGCCGCACTCGATCCATGTCGTGTCGCACCCGCTGGTGCAGCACAAGCTTTCAAAGATGCGCGACAAGGAGACGTCGAGCGCCAATTTCCGCCGCCTGTTGCGCGAGATCGGGCTGCTGCTGGGCTACGACGCGACCAAGGACCTGCCGCTGGTCAACAAGAGCATCGAGACTCCCATCACCTCGATGGAGGCGCCACTGCTCGACGGCAAGAAGCTGGTCATCGTGCCCATCCTGCGCGCAGGGCTTGGATTGGCGGAGGGTCTGCTCGATCTGATGCCGCTCGCGCGCCAGGGCCATGTCGGGCTCTACCGCGATCCGCGCACGCTGCAGGCGGTCGAGTACTACTTCAAGATCCCGCAGGACATCTCCGACCGCGACGTGCTGGTGTGCGATCCCATGCTGGCCACCGCCCATTCGGCGATCGCCGCGGTAGATCGCCTGAAGGAGCAGGGCGCCAAGCGGATCAAGTTCATATGCATCCTTGGCTCGGAGCAGGGTGCGCGGGCCTTCGCCGAGGTCCATCCCGACGTGCCGGTGTTCGCGGCAGCAATCGATGCAAAACTCAACGATCACGGGTATATTGTTCCCGGCCTCGGCGATGCGGGCGACCGCCTTTTCGGGACCAAATAACGATCAAGGGAGAAATCAATGTCCCCGGACCTGAAATACCTCCTCCTCTCGACGCTTCTCTGCTTCGTCCAGATGCTGATCGCCGCGACCGGCGCCAACCAGGCGGTCGGTCTCAATACGCTGGCCGGCAACCGCGAGGGCCTGCCCGAACTCACCGGCTGGGCCGGCCGCGCCAAGCGCGCGCATCTCAACATGATCGAGAACATGGTGCTGTTCGCGGCCCTGGTGCTGATCGCGGCGGCGGCGGGCAAGGCCAACGCCATGACCGCGATGGGCGCCATGATCTTCTTCTGGGCGCGCCTGGCCTATGCCGTCATCTATCTCGCCGGCATCGCCTGGCTGCGCACCGCGGCGTGGTTCGTCTCGGTGATCGGCATGGCGATCATCGCCATCGAACTATTGAAGGCGATGTAGACCACCGGGGGCACGCCCCCGGGGATCAGTGCTTCGGCGCTGACGCGCCCATGGCCTCGACGGCGAGTTCGACGTCGAGGCTGCCGGCCTTCTCGAACACCAGCGTCAGCGGCACCTTCGTGTCCTTGGCGAAGGGTGCCTTCAGGCCCATGAACATGATGTGAAAGCCGCCGGGCTTCAGTGTCACCGTGGCGCCGGCGGGAATCTCGAGACCCTTCTCGACCTCGCGCATCCTCATCACGTTGCCGTCCATCTTCATTTCGTGGACCTCGACCTTGTCCGAGGCGGGGCTGCGCACGGCGACCAGGCGGTCGGGCGTCGTGCCCTTGTTGGTGACGGTGAGGAACCCGCCGCCGGTCGGTGCCGTGGGCGGCGTGGCGCGCGTCCAGGGCTGGCTGATCTCGAGCGCGCCGACTTTGTAGTCGCGCGCGGCCAGGGGAAGGGCGAGGCCGGGAATCGCGGTCGTGGCGAGCAGGGTGGCGAGGGCGTAGCGACGGGTGATCATGAGGGACTCCTTTAGCGGATCGCGAAGACGATGGGGACGGTGAAGCTGGCGCTTTCGGCACCGAAGCCGGGCCCGAGCGGCGGCAGCCGCGCCCGCCGCACCATGCCGAGGGCGGCCTGGTCGAGCGTGTCGAGGCCGCTGCCGGTCGCGACCTGGGCGGCGAGCAGCCGACCTGAGGCCGCGACCACGAGATGCACGACGACGCGGCCCTGGTGGCCCTGCCGGCGCGCGAGCGTCGGATAGTCGCGTTCGCGCTCGATGGCGGCGGCGA
>JAUXST010000528.1 GCA_030679805.1 Reyranella sp.
TTGGCAAAGTAGCTCCGGATCAGCCAGGAATCATGGAATTGGCTGAAGGGAGACCGTTGTCGTGACCGGATCAAGTCGAACCCGGCAGCGGCGGCGCACAAGGCGAGCCCGGCCGAGCTGAAGCCGGTGATATGTTCGGGATAATAGAGACTCCCCCGTCGAGTCGCCGAGCTGGAAAAGAGGTTTGACGTCTTGTAGCGAAGAAACGTGGTCAACCTCTCGCGATTCGGCACATGCACGACCAGCACGCCGCGCGGAGCGAGCTTCTGCCGGATGGTTTTCAGAATGCTCAGCGGTGCTTCGAGGTGCTCCAGTACATGGAACGCCGTGACCACGGAACAGCTTCCGTCCGGCACTGCATCGAGCGCCGTGTATTGAACGCCGAACTCGCGCACCCCGGCTTCGATCGCAGGAGCCGAAGCCTCGACCCCCGAAGCTTTCCAACCTGCTTCATTGGCGGCAGCGCAAAAATAGCCGACCCCGGCCCCGACATCCACCAGTGTGCGTCCCGGCGGATCGAGGCGCGCGATTTCCTGCAGCTGAAAGAGAAACCGCTTTCGCCGTTGATCAAGCTCCCATTTGAATCGCTCGTGATCGAAGCCGAAGAGATAGGGATAGTAGGTCTCGTAATCATGGGGCCGGACGAAGGGACGCGCGAAATAGATCGTGCCACATCTGGTGCACTCGAGAATGGGCTCGTGCCGGTCGACGCCCCACGGACGATTCGACGGCGAGCTACACGCGGGACATTCCACCATGTCGAAATCTCGTGCTCGTCCAGCGAAGGACTGGAACGACATTGTTGCCCGACCGGCAACGGAGCCTGTGAGGCCGATTTTCCGAGCGGCCGATGTTTGTATCTCAACTCGATCCGAATGGCTATTCGAGCGTCTTGCCATCTCGACGACACCGCCCGTAAGCGCGTAAAACAGCCGCCATGGCCAAAGCAAAGAAGACCACTCCCCCCAAGAATGCCCCGGATGCCAACCTCCTCGCCGACCTGCTGAAGTGGGCGAAGGTCAGCGGCGCCGATTCGGCCGACGCCCTCTACGTCCACGGCGAATCGATCTCGGTCGCCCAGCGGCTGGGCCGGCGCGAGAAGCTGGAGAGCAGCGAGGGCCGCGACCTCGGCCTGCGCGTGTTCGTGGGCAAGCGCCAGGCGTTCGTTTCCTCGACCGATTTTGCCCCCGCGGCGCTCAAGACGCTGGCCCAGCGCGCCGTCGACATGGCGCGCGCCGTGCCGGAGGACCCCGTCTGCGGCATCGCGCCGGAAGAACTGCTGGCCCGCTCGTGGCCCGACCTCGATCTCGACGACAGGGGCCGGCCCTCCGCCAGGAAGCTGCTTGGCCTGGTCGCCGAGGCGGAAGATGCCGCCCGGGCGGTCAAGGGCGTCACCAATTCCGAAGGCGCCGAGGCGGGCTGGGGCCGTTCCTCCGTGATGCTGGCCGCCAGCAACGGCTTTTCCGGCGGTTATAGCCGCGGCGGCTGGTCGCTCTCATGCTCGGTGGTGGGCGGCGAAGGCACCGGCATGGAGCGCGACTACGAATGGACGAGCGCGGTCCACTTCGACGACCTGATGTCGCCGGCAAAAGTCGGGCGCAACGCCGGCAAGTTCGCCGTCCGCCGTCTCAATCCACGCAAGGCGCAGAGCGCGCGCGTTCCCGTGATCTACGACCGCCGCGTCGCGGGCGGGCTGATCGGCCACCTGTCGAGCGCCATCAACGGCCGCGCCGTGGCCCGCGGCACGTCGTTCCTGAAAGACAAGATGGGCGCCAAGATCTTCGCCGACGGCATCCGCATCCTCGACAACCCCTTGCGCAAACGCGGCCTCGGCAGCCGGCCGTTCGACGCCGAGGGCCTGCCGACCAGGCGCCTTGCCGTGATCGACGACGGCGTGCTCACCACCTGGCTG
>JAUXST010000542.1 GCA_030679805.1 Reyranella sp.
GCGCCGATCTCGTCATGTGGGCGCCGGCCTTCTTCGGTGCCAAGCCCGACATGGTGCTGATCGGCGGTTCGATCGTGGCGGCGCCCATGGGTGATCCCAACGCCTCGATCCCAACGCCGCAGCCGGTCCACTATCGGCCGATGTTCGGCGCCTTTGGCCGCAGCCTGGTGATGAGCCCGGCGCTGTTCGTGTCGCAGGCCGCCATTGCCAAGGGCGTGGCCAAGAAGTGGGGACTTTCCCGTCCGCTTCTCGCGGTCAAGGGCACGCGCAAGATCGGCAAGAAGGACATGGTGCATAATTCGCTCTGCCCCAAGATCGAAGTCGATCCCGAGACCTACGAAGTGCGGGCGGACGGCGAACTGCTGACCTGCGAACCCGCGACCGTGCTGCCGATGGCGCAACGCTATTTCCTGTTTTAGCCATGAAGCGTGCCCTTGAAGTCGTGCGCGCCGGCCACTGGCCGCGTCAGGACCGCACCGATACCGTCACTTTGCTGTTCGACGATCGCTACCGCCGCCGCCTGCGCATGCTGGGCGATGGCGGGCTCGACTTCCTGCTCGATCTCGCGGAGCCCGTGGTGCTGCGGGGCGGCGATGGGCTCAGGCTGGAGGAGGGCGGCTTCGTCGAAGTGAAGGCCGCCGAGGAAAACCTGGTCGAGATCCGCGGTCGCGATGCGGCAGCCTTTGCGCGGCTCGCCTGGCACCTTGGCAACCGCCATCTGCCGGCACAGATCGACGCCGACCGCATCCTGGTCCGCGATGATCACGTGATCGTCGACATGCTGAAGGGCCTGGGCGCTGAGGTCCGCGCCGTGAAGGCGCCGTTCGACCCCGAAGGCGGCGCCTACGGCCAGCACAATCACGACCTCGGTCACCCCCACGGCCATGTCCACGACAAGCGCCATGGCTGAACTTGGCGCTGATCCGCTCTACCGGCTGCTCGCCTGGCTGTCGCCGGCCTATCCGGTCGGCGCTTTCAGCTATAGCCATGGCGTGGAAACAGCGGTGGAGGAGGGATTCATCAAGGATCGCGACTCGCTGGTCGCCTGGCTGGAAAGCGTACTCGAGCGCGGCACCGGCCTGGTCGATGGCGCGCTGTTTGCCGCCGCATGGCGCGCCGTCGATGGCGCCGACTGGCCGGCGTTCGATGCCGTCGCCGAACGCGCGGCGGCGTGGCGGGGGACTTCCGAGATGGCGCTCGAATCGCGCCAGCAGGGCGGCTCGTTTTTGTCGATCACCCGGACGGCCTGGCCGCACCCGGCTCTCGATACGGGCCACGAGCGAACGGGCGGCGAGATCGCATTGCCGGTGGCCGTGGCGCTGGCCGCGGCGGCACACGGGATCGCGCTCGAGTCAGCGCTTGCCGGCTATCTGCATGGCTTTGCCGCCAACCTGATCTCGGCCGCGGTGCGCACCGTGCCGCTTGGCCAGACCGATGGCCAGCGCGCGCTGGCGACGCTGGAGCCCACGGCGCGGCGGACTGTCGAGGCGGTACTCGCCGCGACCTCGCTCGACGAGATCGGCACGGCGACACCGTTGCTCGACTGGTGCTCGCTGCGCCATGAAACGCAGTACACGCGGCTGTTCCGGTCGTGAATGCGGTGCTGGCCTTCCTGCTGTTTGTCGGCGTCGGCGCCATTGCTGTCGTCCACGCCCTGTGGGGTCTCGGCAGCTCCTGGCCCGAGGCCAACCAGGAGGCGCTGGCGCGCGGCGTCGTGGGTGATGGCCGTCGGCGCATGCCGCCGCCCTGGCAGTGCTTTGCCGTCGCGGCCCTGCTGGCCGTGGTGGCGCTGTGGCCATGGTACATGTTGGGACGCGGTTCGGAGCCGGTCGTGCTGACCGGCACCTTCGCTATCGCCGGCAGCTTTGTGGCCCGCGGTTGGGCCGGCTATAGCCCGCGCTGGCGAAGCCATTTCTCCGACGAGCCATTTGCCAGACGCGACAAGCGGTACTATTCGCCCTACAGCCTGTTGCTCGGCGTGAGCTATCTCGCGCTGCTGGCGGGAGAAATGGAACGATGAGTGCGCGTGGTCCCCTGAGAGTGGGCGTGGGCGGTCCGGTCGGGTCGGGCAAGACGGCTCTGGTCGAGCGGCTGTGCAAGACGATGCGCGACGCCTACGACATCGCCGTCGTCACCAATGACATCTACACCAAGGAGGACGCCGAATTCCTGACCCGCGCCGGCGCTCTCGAGCCGGATCGGATCGTCGGCGTCGAGACCGGTGGCTGTCCGCATACGGCAATCCGCGAGGATGCCTCGATCAACCTCGCCGCGGTGTCGGACATCGTGCGCAAGTGGCCCAAGCTTGAGATCGTCTTCGTCGAATCAGGCGGCGACAATCTCGCGGCCACCTTCTCCCCCGAACTGGCCGACCTCACCATCTACGTGATCGACGTGGCGGCGGGCGAAAAGATCCCGCGCAAGGGCGGGCCGGGCATCACGCGGTCGGATCTCCTGGTGATCAACAAGATCGACCTGGCGCCGCTCGTTGGCGCCAATCTCGACGTGATGGACCGCGATGCGCGCAAGATGCGCGGCACGCGGCCCTTCATTTTTTCGAACCTGAAAGAGAACAAGGGCGTTGCCGACGTCGCGGCGTTCATCGTGCGCCAGGGTGGCCTCCCGGCGCGCTGACCTGATAAGGAATAGAAAGAGGAGAAATCGATGCTTCGAACAATCTGCCTGACGGCCGCAATGCTTTCCCTGGCCGGCCCCGCCTTGGCTCACCCTGGTCACGAAGCCTCCGGTTTTCTCCATCCCCTCACCGGGATCGATCATCTGCTGGCCATGGTCGGCGTCGGCATCTGGGCCGCCCTGCTCGCCGCGCGGAAGCCTTTGGCGGCCCTGCTCGTGCCGGCAGCCTTCCTTGCCATGATGGCTGTTGGTGCAGCTGCCGGATTTGCAGGCATAAAATTGCCCATGACAGAGGCAATTATTCTGAGTTCGGTTTTCGTCTTTGGCGGTCTCCTCATGGCTGCAGTGCGTCTGCCGTCGGCGGCAGCCATGGCGGTGGCCGGCCTGTTCGCCTTCTTCCATGGCTATGCTCACGCCCTTGAGGCGCCGGCCGATGGCGCCGGCACCTACATTTTGGGGTTCTTGGCGGCGACCACCCTGCTGCAAGCGGCCGGGCTGGGACTCGGCTGGGTTGTGCGACGCGCTGTCGGCGATCTGGGATTGCGGGCCCTCGGCGGGGTCGTCATGGCCGGTGGGGCCCTCGTCTTGATTGCCAATTGAAAGTTTTCCCGGATCGGCCGGAGAGTTTGGCACGGCATTCGCTATCCAAGTTTTTGCACGGGGAGTCCGTCGCGATAACAAGGAGAGCGGGATGAAATTCGGATCGATGATGCGAACGGGTCTAGTCGCCGCCGGCCTTCTGGCCGGCGCCGCGGGCAGCGCGTTTGCCCAGGGGGCACCGATCAAAGTCGGTATTCTGCATTCTCTGTCGGGCACGATGGCGATCAGCGAGACGACGCTCAAGGACGTCATGCTGATGCTGATCGAGGAGCAGAACAAGAAGGGCGGCGTTCTCGGCCGCAAGCTCGAGGCCGTCGTCGTCGATCCGGCGTCGAACTGGCCGCTGTTCGCCGAGAAGGCGCGCGAGCTGCTGCAGAAGGACAAGGTCGCCGCGGTGTTCGGCTGCTGGACCTCGGTCAGCCGCAAGTCGGTCCTGCCGGTCTTCGAGGAGCTGAACGGCATCCTCTTCTACCCGGTTCAATACGAGGGTGAAGAGAGTTCGCGCAATGTGTTCTACACCGGCGCCGCTCCGAACCAGCAGGCGATCCCCGCCGTCGATTACCTGATGGCCAACGAGAAGGTTCAGCGTTGGGTCCTGGCCGGTACGGACTACGTCTATCCGCGCACGACCAACAAGATTCTCGAGGCCTATCTCAAGCTGAAGGGCGTCAAGCAGGAAGACATCCTGATCAACTACACGCCGTTCGGTCATTCCGATTGGCAGTCGATCGTCGCCAACATCAAGAAGTTCGGCTCGGCCGGCAAGAAGACCGCCGTCGTGTCGACCATCAACGGCGACGCCAATGTTCCGTTCTACAAGGAACTCGGCAACCAGGGCATCAAGGCCAAGGATATTCCGGTCGTGGCCTTCTCGGTCGGTGAAGAAGAACTCGCCGGCATCGACACCAAGCCGCTGATCGGCCATCTCGCCGCCTGGAACTACTTCCAGTCGGTGAAGAACCCGACCAACGAGGCGTTCATCAAGACCTGGCAGACCTTTACCAAGAACCCGAAGCGGGTGACCAACGATCCGATGGAAGCCCACGTGATCGGCTTCAACATGTGGATCGAGGCGGTGAAGAAGGCCGGCACGACCGACGCCGACGCCGTCATCGATGCCATGATCGGCATTGCCGTGCCGAACCTGACGGGTGGTCTCTCGGCCATGATGCCGAACCACCACATCACCAAGCCGGTGCTGATCGGCGAGATCCAGGGCAACGGTCAGTTCGACGTCGTGTCGTCGACCGCTCTGGTGCTCGGCGACGAATGGTCGGACTACCTGCCCGACTCCAAGGACCTGATCTCGGATTGGCGCAAGCCGATGAGCTGCGGCAACTTCAACGTTGTCACCGGCAAGTGCGGCGGCAAGGGCAAGTAGGCCTGACCGGCACGAACTCACAGGGGCGGGGCGACTTTCGAGTCGCCCCGTTCTCGTCTCCGGGTTAATCCTCAAGACCATGTCCCCCAAGCGTATCCTCGCCGTCCTGTTGTCGGTGCTGGCGTCTGCCGCCCTTGCGGGAGCAGCGCTCGCCGCCGACCTCGCGGGCCTCGTCGCCAACCTGACCACGGGCGGGTTCGGTGAACGCGAGGCCGCGATCACGGCGATGGCGGCGTCAGGCGAGCAGCGTGCCGCGCCGATCCTCGATGCCCTGGCAGCCGGCCAGCTCTATGTCCGCAAGTCCGACAATCTGGTGCTGATCGGCAAGCCCGACGGCAACCAGCTCTCCCTGACCGAGGCGATCTCCGGCAAGGCCGCCGGCAGCGGCACCGAAGCCGACCTCGATCGCGTCCGGGTCAACAACCGCCTGCGTGGCGTCATAGAAGCCGCCGTCGGCTCGCTCACCCTGATGAGCCCCAATGCCAAGGTCCGCCGCGATGCGGCCGAAGCGCTGTTCAAGCGCCGCGATGCCTCCTCGCTCGCCGCCCTCGATGCGGCGCTGGCCGTCGAAAAGGACCCGCGCATCAAGCGGGCGATGAGCGAGGCGCGGGCCGCCAGCGTTCTCGCCTCCGATGCGCCGACGGCGCAGAAGCTCGATGCCATTGCGCTGGTGCGCGAGCGCGCCGACCGCGATTCGCTGGGCGTGCTCGAGGCCACGGCCAACTCGGCGACCGATCCCGAGGTCAAGGCGGCGGCCACCGCCGGCGCCAGCGCCGTCCGCCAGACGCTCGCCGCCTGGGAGGCGGCTCAGAACGTCTGGTACGGCATTTCGCTCGGCTCCGTCCTGCTGCTGGCGGCCATCGGTCTTGCCATCACCTTCGGCACCATGGGCGTGATCAACATGGCGCACGGCGAGATGGTGATGCTGGGCGCCTATACGACCTTCGTCGTCCAGGAGATCATCCGCACCTCGGCGCCGCACCTGTTCGATGCCTCGCTGCTGATCGCGCTGCCGCTTGCCTTCGTGGTGGCGGGCGGGATCGGTATCCTGATCGAGCGCGGCATCATCCGCTTCCTCTACGGCCGGCCGCTCGACACGCTGCTCGCCACCTGGGGGCTGTCGCTCGTGCTGCAGCAGGCCGTGCGCTCGATCTTCGGTTCGTCCAACCGTGAGGTCGGCGCGCCGTCGTGGATGTCTGGCGCCTTCCAACTCGGTCAGATCAACGTGACCTACGGCCGACTCTGGATCGTGGTGTTCTCGCTGATCGTGTTCGCGACCCTGATCCTGGTGCTGCGCAAGACGCCGCTCGGCCTCTACATGCGCGCCGTCACCCAGAACCGGCCGATGGCCTCGGCCATGGGCATCCGTACGCCCCGGGTCGATGCGCTCACCTTCGGCCTGGGTTCCGGCATCGCGGGCCTCGCCGGCGTGGCACTCAGCCAGATCGACAATGTCAGCCCCAACCTCGGCCAGGGCTACATCATCGACTCGTTCATGGTCGTGGTGTTCGGCGGCGTCGGCAATCTGTTCGGCACGCTGATCGGCGCGCTGACCCTGGGCGTGGTCAACAAGTTCCTCGAACCCTATGCCGGCGCGGTGCTGGGTAAGATCCTGGTACTGGTGTTCATCATCCTGTTCATTCAGCGCCGCCCGCGCGGCCTGTTCGCGCTGAAGGGCCGCTCTGTCGAATGATGGCCGTCGAATGATCACGCGCTTCCTGTGGCAGGGCATGGACCGGAACCTGCGCCTCTTCGTGTTGTTGGTTCTGGCGGTCGGTATCGCCTTGCCGGTGCTCAACCAGATCATGCCCCCCGGCAGCCCGTTCCACGTGCCGGCCTGGCTGCTCCAACTGATCGGCAAGTATCTCAGCTTCGCCTTGCTGGCGCTCGCGGTCGACCTGGTATGGGGCTTCTGCGGCATCCTCTCGCTCGGCCACGGCGCCTTCTTCGCCCTCGGCGGCTACTGCATGGGCATGTACCTGATGCGCCAGATCGGCAGCCGTGGCGTCTATGGCAACCCGCTGTTGCCCGACTTCATGGTGTTCCTGAACTACAAGGAACTGCCCTGGTTCTGGTACGGCTTCGATAATTTCGGCTTCGCCATGCTCATGGCCATCCTGGTGCCGAGTCTGCTGGCTTTCGCGCTGGGCTGGTTCGCCTTCCGCAGCCGCGTCACCGGCGTCTATCTCTCGATCATCACCCAAGCGATGACTTTCGCGCTGATGCTGGCGTTCTTCCGCAACGACATGGGTCTCGGCGGCAACAACGGCATGACCGATTTCAAGGAGATCCTGGGCTTCTCCGTACAGGCCGACAGCACGCGCGCCGTGCTGTGCTTCGCCTCGGCGTTCATGCTGGCGCTGGGCCTCGTCGTTTCGGCGGCGATCGTGGGTTCGCGCTTCGGCAAGGCGCTGACCGCGGTGCGCGATGCCGAAAGCCGCATGCGTTTCCTGGGCTACCGCGTCGAAGGCTACAAGCTCTTCGTCTTCGTGTTCTCGGCCGCCATGGCCGGCATCGCGGGCGCGCTCTATGTGCCCCAGGTCGGCATCATCAACCCCAGCGAATTCTCGCCCGCCAACTCGATCGAGGCCGTGCTCTGGGTCGCCGTCGGTGGCCGTGGCACGCTGATCGGTCCGGTGATCGGCGCCTTCATCGTCAACTTCGGCAAGACCTGGCTGACCGGCGCGCTGCCGGAGGTCTGGCTGTTCGCGCTGGGCGCGCTGTTCATCGTTGTCACCCTGCTGCTGCCCAAGGGCGTCGTCGGTCTGTGGGGCCAGCTCAAGGCCCGCTCACAGGCGAAAAAGGCGAGGGCCCCTACATGAGTGACGTGGCATGAGGAGCACCTCTGCGCTCTTGTACCTCAGCGGCGTCACCGTCTCGTTCGACGGCTTCAAGGCGCTGAACAACCTCTCGCTGCTGATCGAGCCGGGCGAGATGCGCGCCATCATCGGCCCCAACGGCGCCGGCAAGACCACCATGATGGACGTCGTCACCGGCAAGACGCGGCCCGATTCGGGCGAGGTCGTGTTCGACGGCCGGGCCGACCTCACCAAGCTCGACGAGGCCAATATCGCGACCTTGGGTATCGGGCGGAAGTTCCAGAAGCCCACGGTGTTCGAGAACCACACCGTGCGCGACAACCTGCTGCTGGCGCTC
>JAUXST010000747.1 GCA_030679805.1 Reyranella sp.
CAAGATCTATGGCCGGCGTGTGGACAGGCTCGACCCGACCGATCGCGAATGGATTCGTCAGGCCGAGCAAAACCTCACATGAAAAGCGTACCCTCCAGTGCATTCCCCGCCGAGTTCGAGGACCTTTTGAGCCGTACTGGCCGGCGAGTGCTGGCGGGCACGCATCCCCTTTGTGGCGCGCTTGCCCAGCCGCGCACGCGCTTCCTCGCCCAGGACGATCTCCTCGACAAGACCAAGGCCCAGCGCGTCCGCCGCGCGCTCGAAGAGAGCCTCACCGACAAGCTCGAGGCGATCGAAAAGCCGATCCCGCCGGAGAGCATCTGGGGCATGCGGCACGACTATGGCGAGCGCTTGCCCAAGACCAGCCGCGCCCGCACCATCTATTTCGAAAGCCGCCGCGAGCCTGGCGTGAAGCCGGCCGAGAAGCTCGGGCTGGTGCGGATGATGCGCTCGCAAAGCTTCCGCGCCTTCGCCGAGGCCCTGGCCGGTCGCAAGCTCGCCTCGGGCTGGGGCCTGCAGGTGCTGCGCTACGGGCCGGGCGACTACGCCGGGCCACACAACGACCATCATCCCGAGAACAAGGACGCCAAAGGCGGCTACATCGACCTGCATCTCAGCCTTGCCTCGCCTTCGGTGGCGCACCAGTGGCTGGTTTATAGCCGCGCCGGCCACTTCAGCGAGATCGTGTCGGTGGCCAGGCCCGCGGCGGTGACGGCCTATCGCCTGCCGTTCTGGCACTACACCACGCCGCTGGTCGGCACGGCGAAGGCGGCGCGCTGGGTGCTGCTGGGGACGTTCCTCTATCGCTGACCTTTGCCGCTGGATTACGTCCAGGACGCGGCGCGCTCCAGCAGCCGTCGCGCGCGAATGACGACCGGCAGGTCGATCATGCTGCCTTCGAAGGCAACCGCGCCTTCGCCGGCCGCCACGGCGGTGTCGAAGGCCGCGAGCAGCCGTCGCGCACGGTCCAGTTCGGCGGGCGTGGCACCGTATTCCTCGTTGATGATCGGCACGTGCGCGGGGTGAATACAGGACGCCGTCGTGAAGCCCAGCGCCCTGCCGCGCTTCAGGCCGGCCCTGTAGGAGTCGAGATCGTCGATGTTCGCGAGCTGGCCCATAGAACCCATCGGCAGGATGCCTGCCGCACGGCAGGCGGCCAGGCCCTGCATGGCGAAGACGTACATGCTGTCGGCCGAGGGCGTGGCGCCGAGTTCGGTCGCCATGTCCTCGCCGCCGACCGACATTCCCGCCATGCGCGGCTCGGCCGCGATGGCGAAGAGGTGCGGCAGTGCCGCG
>JAUXST010000566.1 GCA_030679805.1 Reyranella sp.
TCGCCCTTCATGTAGCCCGAGACGATCCACGGGCCGCGCACTACCATGTTGCCCGAGACGCTGCCGTCCTGCGGCAGGTCCTTGCCTTCGTCGTCGACGATCTTCATCTCGCAGCCGAACACCGGCCGGCCCTGCTTGGCAGTGATGGCGAAGCGCTCCGCGTCCGGCAGCTGGCGTTCGCCGCGATTGAAGCGCGTCGTCGTGCCGAGCGGGCTCATCTCGGTCATGCCCCAGCCCTGGATGACCTCGACGCCATGCTCGTTCCAGAACCGTGAGATCATCGAGATCGGCACCGCCGAGCCGCCGATCAGGGTGCGCTTGACCGATGACATCTTGAACTTGTTCTGGGCGCAATAGTCGAGCAGGGCGAGCCACACCGTGGGCACGCCGGCGCTCAGCGTCACCTGTTCCTTGTCGAGCAACTCGTAGACGCTGGCGCCGTCCAGCTTGGCGCCGGGAAACACCAGCTTGGCGCCGCAGATCGGTGCAGCATAGATGAGACCCCAGGCATTGGCATGGAACATTGGGACCACCGGCAGGAGCGTCGTGTCGGGATCCATCGGGATCACCGAGCCGTTGGAGGCCATCATCGTATGGATGAGCGTCGAGCGGTGCGAATAGAGCACGCCCTTCGGGTTGCCGGTCGTGCCCGAGGTGTAGCAGAGCGAGGAGGCCGTGCGTTCGTCGAAGTCGGGCCATTCCAGCGTACCCGGCTTGTCGGCGAGCAGTTCCTCGTAGCACAGCAGCTTGGGGATCTTCGAGGAGGCTGGCATGTGGGCGCGGTCGGTCATGACCACGACATGCTTCACGGTCTTGAGGTGCGGCCACACGCCCTCGACGATCGGCAGCAGGTTGAGGTCGACGAAGATGATCTGGTCCTCGGCATGGTTGGCGATGTAGGCCACATGCTCGGGCGCGAGGCGCGGGTTGAGGGTGTGCAGCACCGCGCCGATGCCGGAAATGCCGAAGTAGAGCTCGAAATGGCGGTAGCCGTTCCAGGCAATGGTGCCGACGCGGTCGCCGAGCTTGATGCCCAGCCCCTGCAGCGCCTCGGCGAGCTTCTTGGCGCGCTTCTGCGCGTCGCGGTAGCCATAGCGGTGGATCGGCCCTTCGACCGTGCGCGAGACGATCTCGACATCCGAATGGTAGGCGGCGGCGTAGTCGATGATCTGCGAGATCAGCAGCGGACGGACTTGCATCAGGCCGAGCATGTCGTTTCCTCTTCGTTTCTTACACATGCCGCTCCAGGTGGAGTGTCCGGAGCGGCGCGAGCGATTTGATGTCTGGTTCTAGACCGAGTCCTTGCCCTCCGGGAAGGGATACGGCGCCGTCGCGTACGGTCAAAAGGTCGCCCAGCAGGCCTTCGCGCAGCGGATTGGGATTGGCGTCGACTTCCAGCAAGCCGGGGCCGCGAACCGCCGCCAGCAGATGGAGCGAATGCAGGAGGCCGAGCGCGCCGCCCAGGAAATGCGGGCAATAGGTCCGGCCGGCGGCCAGCGCCGCGTGCGCCACGACCGCGCAGCCGGAGTGGCCGCCCCATTTGGCGGCGTCGGGCTGGATGATGCCGAACAGGCCGGAATCGATCATCTCCTGGAAGGGACCGGCACCGCGCAGGTTCTCGCCGGCGGCGATCTGCGTCGGCGCCACGGCGGCGACCTGCGTCCACTCGGCCATCGGCCGGTCGGCCGCGAGCGGCTCCTCGATCCAGTGCAGGCCGAACTCGGCGAGCTTGGGGGCCATGGTGCAGGCGGTGCGGAGATCCCAGCCCTGGTTGACGTCGACCATCAGCCGTTCGCCCTCGCCCAGCGCCCGGGCGACCGGCCGCAGCGTGCCGAGGTCGGTCGCGGCGCCAAACCCGACCTTTATCTTGAAGGCGCGGTAGCCCGCGGCCCGCAGGCGTTCGACCGTGTCGAACGCGCCCGGTCCGGGATTGAGGCCCGAGCCATAGACCGGCACCGGCCGGTCGTCACTGCCACCGCCCACTATTCCGCTGAGCACGCGCCACAGCGGCAGGCCGCGTTTGCGCGCGCGGAGATCATGGATCGCAAGGTCGAGGCCGGCGGCGGCGGCGGACAGCGCGCCGGCATCGCCGCTCTGCACCCGCAGCACATGCAGCGCGCGGTCGATCTCGCCCCACAGCGCCACGGGATCGTCGAGCGACCGGCCGAGCGCCCGCGGCGCCACGATGTCGGCGAAGATCAGCGCGCGGTGCTCGGCGCTGGCGGTCGGAAAATTGCACCAGACTTCGCCCCAGCCGCGCGCGCCGTCGGAATCCTCCACGCACACGAACACGGCGACGCGCTCGGTCATGGTGCCGAACGAGGTGCGGACCGGTTCCTTGATCGGCGTGCGGAAGACGTGGGCTTCGACGCGGGCGAGCGTGGCCTCGCTCATATGCTGGCACTCATTCGAGCTTGATGTCCTTTTCCACGATGATCGTGACGTAGCCCGCGGTCGGCCGCGTTGCTCATTCCGCCGCCTGCTGGTCGGCGTCGGCCAGCAGGTCGTAGGTCCGCTTCTGATAGAGCGTCATGTAGTCGGTGTAGTAAGTCGTCGGATACTTGGGCGGTCTGTCTGGTCCGACCGTGGTCGGCACGGCGGCGATCGGCCAGTCGATAGTGCTGTCGCAGAAGAAGGCCAGCGCATAGCGCTCGCCGCCGCTCCTGTTGAGCGCGCGGTGCGGTGTGGCCAGGCAGAAATCGTTGGTCCAGCGCTGCAGCAGCTGTCCGCCGTTCACGAGATAGGCGCCGGGCAGGGCCGGGGCGTCGATCCATTGGCCGCCTTGCGTGCGGATCGACAGGCCGGGCACGTCGTTGGGCGCGAGCAGTGTGAGGAAGCTGGTGTCGGTGTGCGGGGCGATGCCGAATTCGTCGTCGGCGGGTGCCGCCTGGGGCGGATAGTGCGTCATGCGCAGCTTGTATTGCGGCTCGCCGAACGGGCCGTCGAAATAGGCCAGCGGCAGGTCGAGGGCGCGGGCGTAGAGCCGCACCAGCCGCTGCGCCAGCCGCTCCATGGCGTCGCAATAGGCGACGACGGCCTCGCGAAAGCCCGGCAGGTCCGAGGGCCAGCGGTTGGCGCTGCGGAAGCGCCGGTTGGCCACGACGTCGGGATGATCACCGGCCAAGTCGCGTGCCACGAACAGCGCTTCGTTGAAGTTGGGCCTGGTCACGGTCTGCACCGTGGAGGTCCGCAGCGTGTCGCCGCGCATCGGCAGGTAGCCGACATTGTGCTTGTCGATCCGGACTTCCATCTTCTTCTCGAGCGGCTGGGCGTGAAACCGCGCGGCCTGATGAAAGGCGTCGCGGACTTGCGCGTCCGGCACGCCGTGATTGACGATGAAATAGAAGCCGATTTCCGTCAGCGCCAGCCGCAGCTCGGCGGCGGTGCGTTCGATCGCGCCCGGCGCACCCGCGAGATAGGGGCCGAGATCGATGATGGGAATGGTGTCGGCGCGTGCGCTCACTCTGCCGCTTGCTGATCGGTGTTGAGCACGTCGTAGTTCCGCTTCTGGTACCAGGTCATGTAGTCGGTGTACCAGGTCGTCGGATATTTCGGTGGCTTGTCCGGGCCGACTGTGGTCGGCACGGCGGCGACCGGCCAGTCGATGCTGGAATCGCAGAAGAAGGGAATGGCGTAGCGTTCGCCGCCCGAGCGGTTGATGGCGCGGTGCGGCGTGGCGAGGAAGTGGTCGTTGGTCCAGCGCTGCAGCATCTGGCCGCCGTTCACGACATAGGCATTGTCGATCGCCGGTGCATCGATCCAGTTGCCGCTCTGCGTCTTGATCGACAGGCCCGGCACCTCGTTGGGCGCCAGCAGGGTGAGGAAGCTGGTGTCGGTGTGTGGCGCCAGGCCGAATTCGTCGGTCACCGGCCCGTCCTGGTGCGGGTAGTGCGTCATGCGCAGCGAGAACTGCAGCTCCTTGAAGGGTCCGTCGAAATATTCCGCCGGCAGGTCGAGGGCGCGGGCGTAGAGGCGCACCATCTTCTGCACCAGCCGCTCCAGCGTGTCGGCATAGGACAGGATGACCTCGCGGAACCCCGGGAGATCCGCCGGCCAGCGGTTGGCGCCATGGAAGCGGCGGTCGGCCAGCACGTCGGGATGGTCGGCCGGCAGCTCGCGCTTGATAAAGAAGGCCTCGTTGAGGTTGGGCTTGGTGTTGGCCTGCACCGTCGAGGTCCTGAGCGTGTTGCCGCGCATCGGCATATAGCCGGTGTTGTGGTGGTTGAGCTTGAGCACAAGCTTCCTGTCGAGCGGTTGGGCGTGGAAGCGCTTGACCTGCTCGAAGGTGGCGCGGATCAACTCGCGCGGCACGCCGTGATTGACGATGAAGTAGAAGCCGATCTCGGTCAGCGCGAAGCGCAGCTCCTTCGCGGTGCGGTCCATCGCACCGGGCTCTCCTGCGAGATAGGGGCCGAGATCGACGATGGGGATGGTTTCGGTCGCCACGGCGCGCTCCCTCTTTGTCTTCGCAATCGGCATCTGGATAAACGATACTGCCCAGCAAGGCGCATGGTCCAGCAGGCGATGCGCGCCAAGGGGGCCCTTCACGACATGAGTGACCACTACGTCATGCATATCCAGTCCAGCCTGACGCTGGTCAAGGCCGAGCGCATGATCGACGGCGCCCTGGCGGCGGCACGCGCCGCCGACCTGCTGCCGCTCACCGTGGCGGTGCTCGATTCCGGCGGCCATCTCGTTGCCTTCAAGCGCGAGGACGGCTGCGGCGTGCTGCGCTTCGACATCGCCTTCGGCAAGGCGTGGGGCGCCCTGGGCATGGGCATTTCCAGCCGCGCGATCCGCGATCGCCTCGGCAACCGGCCGGCCTTCCAGGGCGCGCTCGCGGCGGCCTCCGGAGGCCGGTTCGTGCCGGTGCCGGGCGGTGTTCTCGCCCTCGAGGGCGCGCGCACCGTGGTGGGTGCCATCGGCATCAGCGGCGATGCTTCGGACCGCGACGAGTATGCTGCCATTATGGGCGTGCGCGCCGCCGGGCTTGCCTCCCACCCCGACGCACCCGCCGAGAACTGGCAGGCAGCCGGGCTTTGAACCACGGAGGAACCGTCATGCGCCGTCGCACAATCCTCGCCGCCGCCAGCGTCGCGCTTGCGAGCCCTGCCATCGTCTGCGCCCAGGCTGTCCGCGCCCAGACCTGGCCGGCGCAGCCGGTGCGCCTGATCGTGGCGTTCCCGCCGGGTGGGCCGACCGACGTCTATGGGCGCCTGTTTGGCGAGCGGCTGGGTCGTGCACTCGGCCAGCCGGTGGTGGTCGAGAACAAGGCGGGTGCCGCCGGCATCATCGGCAGCGCGGGTGTCGCGCGCGCCAAGGCGGACGGCTACACGCTGCTGTTCGGCACCGGCTCGACCCAGGCGCTCTACGCCTCGATGACCGACAAGCCCGAGTACGACATCCTGAAGGACTTCACCTACGTGGCCCACATCGGCGGCGGGCCGGCCGCTTTCGTCGGCAGCCTCGCCCAGCCCGATTCGCTGAAGGGGCTGCTCGATGCCGCGCGCGCCAAGCCCGGCGCCCTGAGCTACGGCTCGCCCGGCACCGGCACGCTGCTGCACCTCACGACCGAGCGGCTGAAGGCGGCAGCGGGCGGTGTGGAGATCACGCATGTGCCCTATCGCGGCAGCGGCCCGGCCATGACCGACCTGCTGGCCGGGCAGATTGCGATGATGGCGACGACGCTGGGCAGTGCGTTGCCGTTCCAGACGTCGGGCAAGGCGCGGCTTCTCGCCGTCGCCACCGCCCAGCGCACGGCGCTCGCGCCCACGGTGCCGACGGTGTCGGAGACGCTGGGCGGCATGCCGTTCGAGGCCGTGCTCTGGCATTGCCTGGCCGGACCGGCGGGCCTGACGCCCGAAGTGGTGGCGCGGCTCTCCGCGGCGGCGCGCGAGACGATGAACGATCCCGCATTGCTCAAGGCGCTGGCCGAGCAGGGTGTCGTGCCGGTCCTGGACTCGACGCCGGAATCGACGGTGGTCTTCGTCCGCAGTGAAATCGAGCGCTGGGCGCCGATCGTGAAGGCTGCCGGCGTCAGGATGGGGTGAAAGTGGAAATGGTGCCCGGTCTTCTGGCGCTGATCGTGGCGGCGCTGTTCGCCGGCGCCGCGCTCTATATCAATGTCGCCGAACAGCCGGCGCGGCTCGGACTCGACGACCGCGCGCTGCTCGCCCAGTGGAAGCCGGCCTATGCGCGCGGTTTTGCCATGCAGGCGACCCTGGCCGTCGTCGGATTCCTGCTCGGCGCCGCTGCCTGGTGGACGACCGGCGAGGTGCTGTGGCTCGCCGGTGCCGTCGTGCTGGCCGCCAACTGGCCCTACACGCTGATCTTCATCATGCCGGTCAACCAGCAACTGAACGCGATCGGGCCGGAGCAGGCCGGTCCGGAGAGCCGGGCGCTGATCGTGCGCTGGGGTGGCCTGCACGCACGACGGACGGTGCTGGGCGTTGTCGCCACCGCGCTCTTTCTTTGGGCTGCCCTGGCGGTACGCTAGGGTGTCGATCGACCCTGATCGTCTGGTCTGGATTGGCGATTTGTCCTAGGCTTGTATTACGATCCCGGGGGAAAATAGATTATGCGCTCAAGAACAGGGCTTGCGACGGCAGCAGGTGGTCTGATCTCCGTCTGGGTACTTCCGGCCGTTGCACAGGTGGCCGAGGCCAAGGTCAATGGTACCCCGTCGTTCCTCGATGTCATCACGGCGAAACTGGAAGTCGCGATCTCCCATTTTCCTGCGTTGATCGGCCATTTGCTGCGGCTGCCCGAGATCATTTCAGGCACCCGGACGGCACTGCTGCTGGTGGCCATCGTCATCGTGGGGCTCGTGGCGGAATACGTCGCGCGGCTGCTGCTCCGCGGCGTGCGGGTCGGCAGCTTCGGCGGTGCCTCCGCGGTGCGCGGTTTTGCACGTGCCTTCCTGCTCGATGTCGTCGCTCTGGCGGTGCTCTGGGTCGCGGGTCGGTTGGTCCTCGGCCAGATGGGCGATAGCCAGAGCATCGGCGGTCGGCTCGGCCAGCAGCTTCTGATGGTGTTGATCTACTGGCGGGGGTTCAACCTCGTGTTTCGTGCCTGGTTGCGTCCCGACGCGCCGGCCGGACGAATCGTGCCGGTCGACGATGCCACGGCGCACCGTCTGATGGTGGCACTCAACCTCCTGATTGTCCTGCCGCTCGCTAACGACTACCAGGACCGCGCCCTGACGGTGACCGGCGCCGGCCCCCACGCGATCGAGGTCTCGAATCTCTTCTTTACCGTGGCGATCTCCTTGGCCCTGCTCGGCGTCGTCTGGAACTGGCGGCACGACATAGCAGCCTGGCTGTCGGCGATGGTCTCGGAAACCGCGCTCGCGCGGCAGCTGAAGCTCGATATGGCCCGCAACTGGTGGATGGTTGGCCTCGCCTTCTATGGCGTGACGGGCGTGGCCGAACTCTATGGCGAACTGATGGGCAACGATGCCGCGCCCACCGGCATGGATGTGATCGAATCGCTGCTGATCGGACTCCTGCTGTTCGAAACGCTGATGTACCGGGTCACGCGGCATGTCGTGTCCGAGCTGCCGATGGCGGGCGACGTGGCGGCCGACTGTCTGCGGCTGACCATCCGACTCTATGTCGCGATCCTGGTCGTCAATGCCTTCATGGTGAAGGTGTTGGCGGCGGCGACGCCGGCCGAATGGGCGCCGCACGACCGCGGCGCCAAGATCGCGGCGCTGAGCGCCGTGGCGATCTATGCGCTGTGGCGCTTCATCCGCTACCGCATGGACTCCTACGTCGCCTCCAATCCGCTGCCGTCGGCCGATGCCGGCGGCGATGCGGAGGACGACGTCCAGGTGTCGGCCTCGCGGCTGCGCACCTTGATGCCGCTGCTGCGCGTCGTGGCGGGTGTGACCATCGCCGTGGTCGGCACGCTGCTGGTGCTCTCGGAATTGGGCATCAACATCACGCCGCTGATCGCTGGCGCCTCGGTGCTGGGCCTGGCGGTGTCGTTCGGCAGCCAGTCGTTGGTGCGCGACGTCGTGTCGGGCGTGTTCTTCCTAGCCGAGGATTCGTTCCGCATCGGCGAGTACCTCGACTGCGGCAGGGTGAAGGGCACGGTCGAGGGCTTCAGCGTCCGTTCCCTCAGGCTGCGCCACCAGAACGGCCAGCTTCACATCGTGCCGTTCGGCCAGGTCGTCCACATCACCAATTTCAGCCGCGACTGGACCGCGGTGAAGTTCAGCCTGGCCTTCGCGCACGGAACCGACATCGAACTCGTGCGCAAGACAGTGAAGAAGATGGGCCTCGACATGATGGAGGAGGCGCAGTTCAAGTCCGTCCTGCTGCAGCCGCTCAAGATGCAGGGCGTCGTCGACATCAAGGACAGCACCGTCATCCTGCGCTTCAAGTACATGGCGCGGCCGAACAATCCCGGCGTCGTTCAGCGCGTCGCCGTCCGCCGTATGTACGACAAGTTCCCCGAACTCGGCATCCACTTCGCTCAGGGCAACACCACGTTCCAGATGCCGGCGGGGTTTGCGCCCGGGCCGGTGTCTGCGCCCCCATCCCCACCCGCGCCAGCACCCGCACCTCCACCGGCCGCCAAGGCCGCCGAGTAACTGATCACGTACGAGTAACGGAGAGAGATCACATGGAAAAGCGCAAGCTCGGCAATTCGGGCATCGAATTCGCCCCCATCGCCTTCGGCGGCAATGTCTTCGGCTGGACGGCCGACGAGGCCACCTCGCACAAGCTGCTCGATGCCTTCGTCGATGCGGGCTTCACCTTCGTCGACACCGCCGACGTCTATTCGCGCTGGGTGCCCGGCCACAAGGGTGGCGAGTCCGAGACGATCATCGGCAACTGGCTGAAGAAGGATCCGGCCAAGCGCAAGAAAGTCCAGATCGCCACCAAGTGCGGCATGGAGATGCCTGCCGTGGGGCAGGGCCTGTCGCGAGCGCACATCGTGAAGTCGGTCGACGCTTCTCTCAAGCGCCTCAATACCGACCGCATCGATCTCTTCCAGTCGCACAAGGACGACGCGGCGACGTCGCAGGAGGAGACGCTGTCCACTTACGGGGAACTCGTGAAGGCCGGCAAGATCGGCGCCATCGGCGCCTCCAACTTCGATGCCAAGCGCCTCGCCGAAGCCGCCGCGATCTCCAAGGCCAAGGGTCTGCCGCGCTACGAGAGCCTGCAGCCGCATTATAACCTGATGGAGCGCGGCCTGTTCGAAGGCGAACTCGAGGACGAGTGCCTGAAGGAGGGGATCGGTGTGATCCCGTACTATTCGCTGGCCAGCGGATTCCTGACCGGCAAGTACCGCGCCGAGACCGATGTCGGCGACGCCAAGCGCGGCGCCGGCGTGAAGAAATACATCAACCCCAAGGGCATGGCGGTGTTGAAGGCGCTCGACGACGCGGCAAAGAAGCACAATTCCAATCCGACCCAGGTGGCGCTGGCGTGGCTGATGCAGAGGAAGTCGATCACCGCGCCGATCGTGAGCGCCACCAGTCTCGGGCAACTCAAGGACCTGATCGCCTCTCCAAACGTCAAGCTCGACCCCGAGTCGGTCGCCGCCCTCGACAAGGCAAGCGCACCGGCCTGACGAGAGCGCAGCGCATGCTCGTCTTTCGCCAGCTCTTCGATCCGACCTCGTCGACCTACACCTATCTGTTGGGGTGCGGCGTGTCGGGCGAGGCGGTGCTGATAGATCCGGTGTTCGAGCAGACTCGTCGGGATGCGGCCCTGATCGGCGAACTCGGGCTAAACCTCCTGTGGACGCTGGACACCCACGTCCACGCCGATCACGTGACCGGCGCCTGGCTGCTGAAGAAGAAGCTCGGAGCCGGCATCGCCTTGTCCGCTCTGAGTGGTGCGGAGGGTGCCGACCGGCTGCTGGCTGACGGCGACCGCATTGCCTTTGGCCGCAGGAGCCTCGAGGCGCGCGCCACCCCTGGCCACACCAACGGCTGCATCACCTACGTGCTCGACGACGAGTCGATGGCCTTCACAGGCGATTGCGTGCTGATCCGCGGCTCGGGCCGCACCGACTTCCAGCAGGGCGATGCCCGCGCGCTCTACCGCTCGGTGCGGGCGCGTGTCTTCTCGCTGCCCGATTCGTGCCTGCTCTATCCGGCGCACGATTATCGCGGCCTCACCGTCACCAGCGTGGCCGAGGAGAAGAGGTTCAACCCGCGCCTCGGCGGCGAGATCGCCGAGGCCGACTATGCCGGCTACATGAAGAACCTCGATCTGCCTCACCCGAAGAAGATCGACGAGGCTGTGCCGGCCAACTTGCGGTGCGGGCGGCCGGGCAATGAGGCCGGCGCGCTGCCGGCCGATCCGGCCTGGGCGCCACTGCGCTTCACTTTCTCGGGCGTGTGGGAAGTCGAGCCCAACTGGCTGGAGGAGAACCTCGCCAAGGTGCAGGTGCTCGATGTGCGCGAGCCGGCGGAGTTCAGCGGTCCGCTCGGTCACATTCGCGGCGCCACCCTGATCCCGCTGGGCGAGCTCGCGGCCCGGGCAAACGAGCTGCCGCGGGACAAACCCATCGTCGCCGTCTGCCGCGCCGGCAGCCGTTCGGCCCACGCCACCGCGATCCTGCAGAAGGCGGGCGTCGCCGATTTCGCCAACCTGCCCGGCGGCATGCTGCGCTGGCGCGCCGAAGGCCGCTCCGTCGAGGGCGGCGCAGCCTAGGTCAGAAGCCGTAGAGCTTAGAGGGCGTGTCGATCAGGATGGCGCGCCGCGTCGCCTCGTCGGGCACCCAGTCCTCGAACCACTTGAGCGTCTTTGCGTAGGTCGTGACGCGATCGAGGCCGGTGTCGGTGTGCGGCCAGTCGCTGGCCCACATCAGCCGTGCCGGTCCGAAGGCGTCGAGCAGCATTGGCGTCGCGGCACGTGCGCGTTCCGGTCCGACGCGATAGGCGCCGCACATCACCACCCAGACGCGCCCGCTGGCGGCACTGTCCAGCAGCACCTTGAAGCCGGGATCGCGCGCCGGTCCCAATGTGCGGTCGAACATGCCGTAGTGCGGGATCACGACCTTGTGCCCGCCGTCCAGCAGCAGCGGCAGGATCTCGGGCAGGCGCCTGCTTTCGACGTAGAGATGGATCGGCCAGTCGCGCTTCAGCGCCTCGCCCAGCATGTCGCGATAGGCCGACCATTGCGGCGTCGGCAGGCCCAGGATCGGGAAGCGGAGCCCCTTCACGCCGAGCTCTGCCAATCCCTCCCAGTCAGCCGGGCTGATGTCGATCGAGGGCGATACCCAGGGCACGCCGCGGAAGCGGCCGGGCTCGGCACGCAGCGCCTCGAACAGGTAGGCATTGTCGAAACCCAGGAACGAGGGCTGCAGCAGCACGGCGCGGCCGACGCCGTTCCTTTCGGCCAGCGCAAGCAGTGTCTGCCACGAGGCGTCGTAATCCGGGGCATAGCGTGCGTCGGTGGCAAGCTTCAGTCCGCGCACGAAGACGTGGGCGTGCGCGTCGACCCAGGCAGGTTCGGCGGCGCGAGCAGATGGAGTGGTGGCCATCGCGCCGGTGGCCAACGCGCCCGTCGTGAGCGCGCGCCGCGCGATCTTCACGCCGGCAGCGTCGCGTCACGCGACGTCTCGCGCGAGGCGAGCAGTGCGGCGAACGTCACGGCCGCCGCCGCCATGATGAGCCAGGCGGGGCTCAGGTCCATGTCGGTGCGGGCCACCAGCCAGGCCGCGGTGAGGGGCGTCAGGCCGCCGATGATGCCGAAGGCGATGTTGTACCCCAGCGATACGGCGGTGCAGCGCACGCCGGCCGGCACGGCCTCGGTCAGGATCGCCGGCATGACGCCGAGGCAGATGCCGGCGGGAATCACGAAGGCGAGCTGGCCTGCTAGGATCAGCGCCGGGTGGGAATGATGCATCAGCCAGAGAAAGGGAATGGCGCCCGCGAAGCCCACGACCAGCGCGCCGAACATCAGCGGTCGCCGGCCGACCCGATCGCTGAGCCAACCGGCGGCGATCATCACCGGAAGCAGCACGACCATACTCACGGTGTTGATCTCCAGCGCCCGCGCCGGGGCCACGCCGTCGACATCCTGCAGCCAGGTCACGATGTAAAGGAACATCAGGTAGAAGCCGACGGCGTTGAAGATTGCCACGCCGGCGACGCGCGCCACCAGCCTGCCGTGATGACGGAGCGTGTCGGCGAGCGGCGATGTGGCCGGAGCCGGCCTCGGCGGATCATCCTCGAGCAGCCGCCGGATCCACCATCCGACGATGCCGACCAGCAGGCCCAGCAGGAAAGGGATGCGCCAGCCCCACGTGGCCAGCGCGTCGGCGGGCAGGAGGGCGGCGAAGGCCGCGCCGACCGCCGAGCCCATCAGGAAGCCGCCGTTGGCGGCGAGCGACGCCAGGCTCCCGACCAGGCCGCGCCGGCCCGGCGGGGCGCGCTCGACCAGGAAGATCATCGACATGGTGGCCTCGCCGCCGACCGACAGGCCCTGGATCATGCGCAAGAGCGTGAGCAGGATCGGCGCGGCGATGCCCAGCGTGGCGTGGCCCGGCAGCACGCCCACCAGGAAGGTCGGCAATGCCATGGCGGTGATGGAGAAGGTGAGGGCGGTGCGGCGGCCGTAGCGGTCGCCGACATGGCCGACCACGATGCCGCCGATGGGACGCATCAGATAGCCCAACGCGAAGATGCCGAAGGCCGACAGCACTTGCGCCACGGGATCCTGGGCCGGAAAGAACACGCGGCCGATCGTGGCGGCGAAATAACCGTAGATCGCGAAATCGTACCATTCGAGCAGGTTGCCGATCATGCCGGCGGCGATGGTGCGGCGGGAGCTTGGGGGCTTCATTCCCCTGGATTATGTCAGAAGCGCTACTTCTTCTCGATATTCCAGAACACCGGGATCGGGCTCGTGACGACTCCGTTCAGGCGATCGGCGCGGGTGGCGGTGGGCAGCGTGTACTGGCCGAGATGAATATGCGTGCCGTACTGGACGGCGCGGGCCTGCAGGTCCGCCGCGATCTTCTGGCGGCTTGCGAGGTCGGGCGCGCGAGCATAGGCGTCGCGCAGTCGCTCGACCTCGGCATCGCACGGCCAGCCGAAGGGTGCCTTGTCGCACGAGGCGTTCAACATGCTGTTGGTGAGCGGGTTCATCATGTCGACCGAAAGCCAGGCGGTCATGAAGCCGTTCCAGCCGCCGTCGGCCGGCGGCGTCTTGCGCAGCCTTCGCGCCACGATCGCCTGGAAGTCGAGCGGCACCATCTGGACCTTGAAGCCGCCTTTTTCCAGCAGGTCCTTGGCGATCGGGCCGGCATTGGTCAGCACCGCGATGTCAGTGGTGTGCAGCATCACGAGCGGCGTGCCGTCGTAGCCCGCCTCCTTCAGGAGCTCCTTCGACTTGGCGAAGTTGCCGCGCACCAGCCCGTCCATGCCGGTGGCGTTCTCCAGCGGCGTGCCGCAGACGAACATGGCGTCGCAGGTCCGGTAGTACTTGGCATCGCCGATCACGCCCTGCAGGAAGGCCTTCTGGTCGAGCGCGTACATGGCGGCGCGTCGCACCTTCTCATTGTTGAACGGCGGCACCACGGTGTTCCAGCGATAGACGTACTGCGCGCCGATCTTGTTGTAGACCTTGAGCCGGACGTTCTTATCGGCCAGCAGCAGCGATTTCAGGTCATGCGGCGGCGCCTCGATATAGTCGATCTCGCCCGCCAGCAGGGCGTTCACCGCCGTCTGGTGGTCGGGGATGGCGAGCCATTCGACGCGATCGACCTTGGCGACCTTGCCGCCGGCCAGGGCCGAGGCGGGCTCGGCGCGCGGCTTGTAGTCCGGGTTCCGCACATAGACGGTCTTGTCGCCCGGCTTCCACTCGTCGGCCTTGAAGATGAAGGGGCCGGAGCCGACGAACTCGCTGATCTGCTTGGCCGGATCGGTGTCGGCGATGCGCTTGGGCATCATCAGCGGCGTCGAGCCGCCCGGCTTGGCCAGAGAATCGATCACCAGGCCATAGGGTTCCTTCAGCACGATCTTGAAGGTCTTGTGGTTCACAGCCTCGAAGCCCGCCACGAAGCTCAGCAGCTTGATGCCCAGCGTATCGCGCGCGCCCCAGCGCTTCAGCGACGCGATGCAGTCCTCCGACGTGACCGGCTTGCCGTCGTGCCACTTGAGGCCGTCGCGCAGGGTGAAGGCGTAGATGAGCTTGTCGGGGCTCAGGCTCCAGGTATCGACCATCTGCGGCTGGGGCTGGAGCTGCTCGTCCATGGCGAATAGCGTGTCCCACACCATGTAACCGTGGTTGCGCACGATGTTGGCGGTGGTCCAGATCGGATCGAGGACCTTGAGATCCGAATGCATCACCGCCTTGATCGTTTTCGTTTGGGCGGACGCGGGCGAGACGGCAGCGAGGACGACAGGGAGGGCGGCGGCGAGCGCGACCGCCGCGAGAGCGCTGAGCTTCATCGGGTCAGGCCTGCCAGCGCGAGGTGGCGCGCTCGCCCGGGGCGATCTCCGCTTCGGAGGGCACGGCAACCTTGGCCATGTGGCCGTAGCGTTGGGCGGCGAACCACAGCGCATAGTCGCCGAACTTGATCGGCGGATATTTCGCCGGCCGCGCCACTGACTGGCACGACGGCAGGCACTCGATCACCGTGTCGTGGTCGGGATCGCAAAAGAACGGGATGGCGTAGCGGACCTGACCCGAGACGTTGCGCACGCGGTGCGGCGTCGACAGGAAGCGCTCGTTGGTCCAGCGGTGCAGGATGTCGCCGCCGTTCACCACGAAGGCGCCCTCGACCCCCGGCGCCTCCATCCAGCGCCCGTCGGGCAGCAGGATGGAGAGGCCCTGCACCTTGTTGGGCGGCAGCAGGGTCATGAACCCCGAATCGGTGTGCGGCACCAGGCTCTCGATGCTCCCGTCGGCGCCGTCGATTACGGGATAGCGCGACATGCGCAGGATCATGTGCGGCTTGGCGAAGCATTTGTCGAAGAAGGCCTCCGGCAGGTCGAGCGCCAGCGCATAGAGCTTCACCAACTTCTGGCAGAGCGCTTCGAGCGTCGACATGTAGGCGAGCGTCGTCTCGCGGAAGTCGGGCAGGTCCTGCGGCCACTTGTTCGGCGCGTGGAAGCGACGGCCCGAGAGCACGTCGGGATCGTTTGGGGCGCGCTCGCGACGCAGGAAATAGGCCTCGTTCTGGCTGGGCTTCTTGCCCTGGGCGGCGGCGTTGGGCGGCGCCTTGGTGGCGATCGGCATGTAGCCGATGTTGTGCTCGTCGACCTTGACCGCTGTTTTGGCCTCGATCGGCTGGGCATGGAAGCGCGCGGCGGCGGCGTAGGTGTCGTCGATCATCTTCTGCGCCACGCCGTGGCCTGCGAGATAATAGAAGCCCACGTTCTCGAAGGCATAGCGCAGCTCGGCCGCGGCACGCTCCGCCGATCCCGGTTTGCCGACGAGATAATCGGCGACATCGATTAGCGGAATCTCGCCGCCGATCATCGTGGACGGCGCGAGGGAGGGAGCAGGTCGGCGGACGGCGGGCTGCATGGGGCGATCCTGAAAGGCCTTGT
>JAUXST010000570.1 GCA_030679805.1 Reyranella sp.
CAGAGCGCCGGCGGCGTGTCCTGAAATGCAGCGCGTCGCCCTCGTCAATCCCTGGCTGGCCGCCGTCGATCCCTCACCCATCGGCGAGACCAAGCGCTGGGTGCTGGGCCGCAGCTTTCCTTCCGACCGGCCGTTGATCGACCTCAGCCAGGCGGTGCCGGGCTATCCGCCGGCACTGGAGCTGCGCAAGCATCTCGGTGAGTTGCTGCTCGATCCCACGATGCACGGCTACACGCCGATCCTCGGGCTGCCGATATTACGCGAAAATTACGCAGCCCATCTTTCAACCTTTTACGGCGCGTCCATCGCCGCCGGCGAAGTCGGCATCACCTCGGGATGCAATCAGGCCTTCTGCCTGTCACTCATGAGTCTCGCCAGGGCCGGCGATCAGGTGATCGTGCCGCGGCCGCACTACTTCAATCACGACATGTGGATGCGCATGCAGGGCGTAGAGCCCGTGTCGCTCGACTTCCGCCCCGGCTCGGGCGCCGTGCCGAACGCGGAGGATGCGGCGAAGCTGATCGGACCGCGCACCCGCGCCATCATCCTCATCTCGCCCAACAATCCGACCGGCGCGGTCTATCCGCGCGCGACCATCCACGCGTTCTACGAACTCGCCAAGCAGCGCGGAATCGCCCTCATCCTCGACGAGACCTACAAGGACTTCCTGCCGGAAGGCGAGCGGCCGCACGATCTCTTCGCCGATCCCGAATGGCGCGCTACGCTGGTCCACCTCTACAGTTTCTCCAAGGTCTTCGCGCTGACCGGCTATCGCGTCGGCGGCGTCACGGCCGGACCGAGCCTGATGGCGGAGATCGAGAAGGCGATGGACTGCGTCTCGATCTGCCCGCCGCGGCTCGGCCAGGAAGCAGCCCTCTACGGCCTGCGCAATCTGCTGCCCTGGGCGCGGCGCAACACCGAAGGATTGAAGGCGCGTGCCGACATGCTGGGCGACGGCCTCACGCGCTCCAATCGCTGGCGGCTGGTCAGCATCGGCGCCTACTTCGCCTACGTCGAGCACCCGTTCGCAGGCCAGCGCTCGACCGACGTCTCCAAGCGTCTCGCCGACGAGGAGAACCTGCTGACCATTCCGGGCGACATGTTCGGCGCCGGCCAGGAGCGCTTCGTACGGCTGGCCTTCGCCAATGTCGCCGACGACAGGATTCCCGCGGTGCTGGAGCGGCTGGAACGTTTCGGCGCGTAGAAACTTCACGACGGAGAGCGAGATGCCGCAGGCAACGACCCCCGATGGCGTAAAGCTCTATTACGAGGAAGCCGGCAGCGGCACGCCGATCCTCTTCGTCCATGAATACAGCGGCGACTGGCGCAGCTGGGAGCCGCAGATGCGCTTCTTCGCCCGCCGGCACCGCTGCATCACCTATTCCTTCCGCGGCTATCCGGGCTCCGACGTGCCGGAGAGTGCTGCGATGTACTCCCAGCAGCATGCCGTCGACGATGCCAAGCATATGCTCGACCATCTGAAGATCGCCAAGGCGCATGTGGTCGGGCTGTCGCAAGGTGCCTTCGCCACCGCGCACTTCGGCCGCTGCTATCCCGACCGCGCCCTCTCGCTCACCCTGGCGGGCGTCGGCTCCGGCGCCGGCCGCGAAGGACATGAGCAATTCAAGAAGAGCGCCCAGGCTACGGCCAAGAAGATCCGCGCCGAGGGCATGCAGAAGTACGCCGAGAGCCTGATCGGCAATCCGACGCGCTCGCGCTTCAAGCAGAAGGATCCGCGCGGCTTCGCCGAGTTCGTCCGCCAGCTCGGCGAGCATCCCGACGTCGGCGCCGCCAACACCATGGAGAATTATCAGGGCAAGCGGCCGTCGCTGTACGACTTCGAGGACGAGTGGGAGAAGCTCGACCTGCCGACCTTGATCATCTGCGGCGACGAGGACGATCCCTGCCTGCAGCCCAGCCTCTACCTCAAGCGCGTGTTGCCGAACGCCGGGCTCGCGATGTTCGCCAAGACCGGCCATACCGTGAACATCGAGGAACCGGACGCCTTCAATCGCGAGGTCTGGAACTTTGTCACCCTCGCCGAAGCCGGCAAATGGACGCCTGGCCATCCGGCGGCGATCGGCGCTAGCCCGGTCTGACCGTCACGGCGTGATTGAGCGGGCCGTGACCACGACCGAAGCCGGGCGCGGTTTCGATGGCGGCGCGCACATAGACCCTGGCGCGCGTCACGGCGTCCT
>JAUXST010000572.1 GCA_030679805.1 Reyranella sp.
GCGAGATCGGCGCAGTCGACGATCTGACCTTCCGGGTGCCGCGCGGCACCGTGCTCGGGCTGCTGGGCGGCAACGGGTCGGGCAAGACCACGACCATTGCCATGTTGCTCGGATTGCTGGAGCCGACTTCCGGGCAGATCGAGGTCTTGGGCGTCGACATGTTGAAACGGCGCTACGCCGCCCTGCCGCGCATGAATTTCTCCTCGCCCTACGTCGACCTGCCACATCGACTTACGGTGCGGCAGAACCTGTTGTTCTACGGCCGCCTGTACGGCGTGAAGCAGGTGAACCGGCGCATCGAGGAGATCGCCGAGCGCATGCAGATCTCGGAGTTCCTCGGCCGTCCTGCGGGCAAGCTCTCGGCAGGGCAGAAGACGCGCGTGGCGCTCGCCAAGGCGTTGATCAACCGGCCCGACGTGCTGCTGCTCGACGAGCCCACGGCCTCGCTCGATCCCGACACCGCCGACTGGGTGCGCAGCTATCTCAAGGAATACCAGGGTGAGACCCACGCCACGATCCTGCTCGCCTCGCATAACATGAGCGAGGTCGAGCGGCTGTGCGACGATGTGATCCTGCTGCAGTCCGGCCGCGTGTTCGAGCGCGGCAGCCCGCGCGAGCTGATCGAGCGCTTCGGCCGCGAGGACATGGAGGAGGTGTTCCTCGATATGGCGCGCGGTCGCGGCCGTGGACTCGAGGTGCTGAAGAAGGGGGAGGCCGCGTCGTGATCGGCTCCATCGAGAGGATCTACGCCCTGGTGATGCGCCATATCTACATCTGGCGCAGCTCGATCATGCGGCTGGTCGATTCGATCTACTGGCCGGCGGTGCAGATGGTGATGTGGGGCTTCATGACCCAGTACCTGCTGCCGCAGGCCTCGTTCGTGGCCCAGGCCGCGGGCGTGCTGCTATCGGGCCTGCTGCTGTGGGAAGTCGTGGTGCGCGGCAACCTCTCGCTCAGCATCGCCTTCCTTGAGGAGATGTGGTCGCGCAACCTCGGCCATCTGTTCGTGAGCCCGATCCGCTCGTGGGAGATGGCGACCGGCATCATCATCGCGGCCCTCCTGCGTACACTGCTGGGGCTTATCCCGGTGTCGCTGATGGCCTGGGCCTTCTTCGGCTACAACATCTATTCGCTCGGCCTGCCGCTGGTGGCCTTCTTCGCCATCCTGCAGATGTTCTCGTGGTCGATCGGGCTCGCCATGTCCGGCATGATCATGCGCGTCGGCCAAAGCGCAGAGAGCTTCGCCTGGGCCGCCGTCTTCATCCTGATGCCGGTGAGCGGCGTCTATTATCCGGTGACGGTGTTGCCGCACTGGCTGCAGGTGATCGCGTGGGGGCTGCCGCCGGCCTACGTTTTCGAGGGCATGCGATCTATCCTGGCGGAGAAGACGGTACACTGGGACATGCTCGCCATCGCCTTCGGGCTCTCGGTGGTCTACCTGGTCCTGGGCTTCCAGATCTTCCAGTGGTTCTTCCGCGCCTCGCGGCGTGCCGGTACGTTGCTGGGCCAGGGTGAATAGAAGGGGAAGAAGCGAGCGATGACGACACGAATCCTATGCGCCGTTCTGCTCGCCTCGGGCGTGGCTGCCTGCGTCACCTCCAGGCCCCAGCCAGACCCGCCAATCTGGTCGGCGACCTACAACGTTCCCTACACGGTCATGGCGAATTGCCTCGCCGCGCAGCCTGTCGGCGGGTTCACCAGAGTGGCGCGAATCCAGTCCGAGGCTGGCATGGCGACGGTCACGCTCACCTTGGGCGATGGCACGCAGATGGCCATCAACTACATCATACGGCGGACCGGCAGCGGCACGAGCGTGGTGGAGTGGCGGCGCTTGTTGACGGTCGGTGGGTGGGAGCCGATCGACACGGAAGCCCACGCCCGCGCCGACACCTGCGGAAACGTCTGACCGGCGCTCAGGGCGC
>JAUXST010000585.1 GCA_030679805.1 Reyranella sp.
TGGACCAGGTGATGCCGCACATTGCGCAGCACATCAGCGGAGCCTGCTTTGCAAGTACGAATGGCCGCTAGCCACCCTCTCTCGCCCTCCGGACGTCCGCTTTTCCTGGGAGCGCCGAGCGTCCGATTGCCATCGTGTACGCGCGGGTACCAAGCGTCAGATTCCGACTAGGGCCGTCTATCTAAACCCACGATGTCCGCCCGCTTTGCCCCCGAAGGTGGACATGCCGTCGAGCCCAAGGAACCCTCAGCAGCAGACGAACGCGAGTTGTGGGACACACCGCCATAAGGGGAGTGCGGCTGCTTTCTGCCTTCTTATGTGAGCAGCCCCAGGCTCCTGAAGCTCGCGTGGCCCTTGCGCCCGATCACCAGGTGGTCGTGGATGGAAATGCCAAGCGCTTCGGCGGCTTTGCGAATTTCCTTCGTCATCTCGATGTCGTCGCGCGACGGCTTGGGATCGCCCGAGGGATGGTTGTGCACCAGGATCAGCGCCGCGGCGTTTAGGGCCAGTGCCCGCTTCACCACCTCGCGCGGATAGACCGGCGTATGGTCGATGGTGCCGCGCTGCTGCACCTCGTCGGCGATCAGCACGTTCTTGCGGTCGAGGAACAGGATGCGGAACTGCTCGGTCTTCTCGTGGGCGAGCGCCGCGTGGCAGTAGTCGATCAACTGCTGCCAGTTGGTCAGCACCGGCATGTCCTTGACCTTGCGCTCGGCCAGGCGCCGGCCCGCCTCGCGCATCGCCTTGAAGTGCACCAGCGTCCGTTGGTCGATCTCGAATTCGCGGAGCTGCGCCGGCTCGGCGGCGAAGACGTCGCCCAGCGTGCCGAAGCGATCCAGCAGGGCCTTGGCCAGCGGCTTGGTGTCGATGCGCTCGATCGAATAGAACAGCAGCAGCTCCAGCAGCTCGTAGTCGGCCAGCGCCTCGACGCCCGCCTTCAGCACGCGCTCGCGCACCCGCGCGCGGTGGCCGAAGTAATGCGGCCGGGGCGGCTCCGCTTCGCCGCTGTTGTGGCCGGTCGTGGGCGGTTGGGCGGCCAGAGAACCGGCAAGCGCCGCGGCCAGCTTCGCCGTCGGGTCTTCGCCCGAAAAGTCCCAACATTGATCCAGTCTGTTCCAGGCGCCGCCCGCCTCGCGCAGAAGCGTGCGATGGGGCAGGGTGTTGCCGCTCACGCGCCATAGATTGTCCGCCGCCTGGAGGCGAAGGCCGGCCGCGAGCAATGCCACCAGGGCATCGTCGTCGCCTGTCGCCGGATCGAGTGCCGCCCGTTTCGCCTTCCCCATGTCGCCACGATCCGATGCAACCGCGGCAGAATGGCGGCAAAGGAATGGTCGAAATGGCTTTTCCGCGAGCCCATACCCGTCGTGCCCGACGCGTCGTGGACTTCTCGCAGCCGAGCTTGATGCCGCTTGGGCTGCACCAATGAAAAAGGGATGCCCCATTTCTCAGGCATCCCACTGTCGAAGGAAGTTTACGCGAAAAGAAACAGTCTGGCAACTTCCGGCACATCGTATAGATGAGAGCCCCTTCGCACCTGATGGGGACAGAGATGATCGCTTGCGGACTGGATTTCGGGACGTCGAACTCGGCGATCGGCGTCGCGCGCGACAAGACGGCGGCACTTGCGCCCATCGAAGCAAGCAGCACGCTGATGCCGAGCGCGGTGTTCTTCGACTACGAAACCAAAGGCCGGGTGCTGTTCGGCAACGAGGCCATCGCGGCCTATGTCGGGCAGACCGAAGGCCGGCTGATGCGCGCGCTCAAGTCGATCCTGGGTTCTCCCCTGATCAACGAGGAGACCAGCCTGGGCGGCCGCAAGGTGCCGCTCACGGAAGTCGTCGAGATCTTCGTGCGCCATCTGAAGCACAAGGCCGAAGCCTTCGCCGGGCAGGAGATCACTTCCGTCGTGCACGGCCGGCCGGTGCGCTTCGTCGATGACGACGACAGGGCGGATGCGCGGGCGCAGGAGGTGCTGGAAGCCATCGCCAGGCGGGCGGGCTTTCGCGACGTCGCGTTCGTGTATGAGCCCATCGCGGCGGCCCATCATTACGAACAGACGGTACAGGGTGAAGAGCTGGCGCTGATCGCCGACATCGGCGGTGGCACGAGCGACTTTTCCATCATCCGTGTCGGCCCGCGGCACCGCGAGCGCGCCGATCGCAGCCCCGCCGATCGCAATCGCGACGTGCTCGCGACCGCCGGCGTGCGCGTGGGCGGCACCGACTTCGACACAGCACTCAACCTCGCGGCGGTGATGCCGCTCCTGGGTCTCGGTACGCAGCTCGTCGAAAAGAATCTGCCGATGCCGAACGCGCTCTACCACGAGCTTGCCACCTGGCCGACGATCAACTTCGCGTACACCTACAGGAACGAGCGCGCGCTCGCCGAGCTGGTCTCGCTGGCCTGCGAGCCCGCGAAAGTGGCACGTCTTCGGGCCGTTGTGCGCCAACGGCTCGGCCATCGCCTGGCGTTCGCCGTGGAGGACGCCAAGATCGTGCTGAGCGCCGAGGAACGTGCCGCTGTGCCGCTGAGCTTTTTGGAGGCCGGCCTCGCGATCACGGCGACGCGCGTCGATTTCGACCGCGCCATCGAAGCCAGGACGGATCGGCTGTACAAGGCGGCCAGCGACTGCATCGCGGCGGCGGGCCTCGGTCCTGCCGCCATCGATACGATCTTTCTCACGGGCGGGTCGAGCCGCGTGCCGGCGGTGCGCGCCGCGATCGTGCGGGCGGCCCCGTCTGCCCGTCTGGCCCGCGGCTCGGACCTCCTGTCCGTCGCGCTGGGATTGGCGCAGATGGCGGGGACGATGAGCTAAGTCCTCTGGACGGGTCAGGCGCCCTGTTTGAAGATGCGGCCATGCGCGTCCTCAACCTCGCCTTTTGCCTGCTCGTGTCCCTGTTCGTGGGGACTGCGCACGCCGAGCCTCAGTGGCTCACCCTGCCGCCGACGCCGACACTCCCCAAAGCCGAGGAGAGCGGCCTCGCGCCGGTGAACGGCATAAAAATCTGGTACGCCACCTTCGGCAAAAGCGACGGCGAGCCCGTCATCCTGCTGCACGGCGGCCTCGCCAATTCGAATTACTGGGGCCACCAGGTGCCGGTGCTGGCCGAGCGCTA
>JAUXST010000752.1 GCA_030679805.1 Reyranella sp.
CCAACAGCAGCAGCGTGTCGCATTCCTTCATCGCCGCATAGCCCGAGGCGAAGCCGATCAGGCCGGTCATGCCGACGTCGAAGGGATTGTCGTACTCGACATATTCCTTGCCGCGCAGCGAATGCACCATCGGCGCATTGAGGACGCGCGCCAGTTCGATCACGGCGTCGTGGGCGTCGGCGCAGCCCGCGCCGCACATCAGGGTGATCTTCTGGCCGTCGTTCAGGAGTGCGGCCAGCGCATCGAGCTCCGACTCGGAGGGACGCACGACCGGCGGCTTGGGCGCGAGCCAGCCCGCCGCCGTCGCCGACGTCGTCTGCAGCGCCACGTCGCCCGGGATGACCACCACCGACACGCCGCGCTCGGCCACGGCGATGCGGATCGCCTTGTCGAGCACGCGCGGCATCTGTTCGGGATTGGAGATCGTCTCGACATAGTGCGAGCACTCGGCGAACAGCTGCTCGGGGTGGGTCTCCTGGAAATAGTGGCCGCCGATCTCGTTGCTCGGGATATGCGCGGCGATGGCCAGCACCGGCACGCGGCTGCGGTAGCAGTCGAACCGGCCGTTGATCAGGTGCATGTTGCCGGGGCCGCAGCTGCCGGCGCAGACGGCGAGCTGGCCGGTCAGATGGGCCTCGGCGCCGGCGGCGAAGGCGCCGGCCTCCTCGTGGCGCATATGGACCCAGTCGATCTCCTTCATGCGGCGCAGCGAGTCGGTAAAGCCGTTGAGCGAGTCGCCGGCGACGCCGTAGATGCGCTGCACGCCGGCGGCACGCAGGGTCTCGGCCATCAGATCGGCTATCGTTCGCGCCATGTCGGACTCCCGTCACGAGGGATGAAGTTCCTGGTGACTATGGCATGCGTCGGCCGCAAGGCGAAGTATCGCTGGGGGCGCCACTCCAGCAATGAGGAACCGCGCTAGCTGTGCCCCTTCTCGAAGCCCGCCAGGAATTGCACCAGGTTGCGGCCGAGGTCGTCGCCGAGGTAGCCGCCCTCCTGGACCAGCACTGTCGGCAGGCCGAGGCCGGCGATTTTGGCCGCCATGGCGTGGAAGCCGTCGCCGGTCACCTTCAGGCCCTGCAGGGGATCGCTTTCGCTGGCGTCGAGGCCCAGCGCCACAACCAGCGCGGTCGGGGCGAAGTCGCGGATGCGCGCCATCGCCTTGTCGCCTGCGGCGAGCCACGGCGCATCGGCGGAGCCCAGCGACAGCGGCAGGTTGACATTATAACCGTCGCCCGCGCCGCTGCCTGCCTCGTGCACATGGCCCCAGAAGTAGGGGTAGTAGTTGTCCGGGTCGGCATGGATCGAGATCGTGAGCACGTCGGCGCGCTCGTAGAAGATGCCCTGCGTGCCGTTGCCATGATGGACGTCGATGTCGAGCACGGCGACGCGCGCGTGCTTGGCGCGCAGATGCTGGGCCGCGATGGCAGTGTTGTTGAGGAAGCAGAAGCCGCCCGCCATGTCGGCGAAGGCATGATGGCCGGGTGGCCGGCAGAGCGCATAGGCTTCGCGCGTGCCCGACAGGACCAGCTCGGCCGCCGTGGTCGCAACCTCTGTTGCCGCGAGGGCCGCGTCCCAGGTGTGCGGCCCGATCGGGCAGCCGGTATCGACCTGGTGCCAGCCGGCGCGGCCGGCCAGCGCCTTGGGATAGGTCACGGGCCCGCGCGCTGGATGGACGTTGGGCACGACTTCAGCAGAGGCGCCGGGCAGCTTTGCCCATTCGCGTGCGGCGACTTGCAGGAAATCGATGTAGTCGGGGGTGTGCACCGAGGCGGCCGGGCCGGGGCCGAAGGCTTTCGGCACGACAATGTCGTGGCCGGCGCCCGTGGCTGCCGCCAGCAGCCGCGTCGCCCGCTCCGGCTGCTCGGCGCTCCTCTGCTTCACGCCGCGGACGATGAAGGTCTGCGGGTCGTGTTGCGCATGTTTGTCGGAATAGACGATCTTCATCACTTGTCATCCTGAGCGAAGCGAAGGACCTCACGCCAGCCGGGGACTCGGTGTTGCCGGACTGTTTCTGGTCGCTCGGCGAGGTCCTTCGCTTCGCTCAGGACGACAGAGATCCGCGGGGAGTACCTGTCGGAATAGACGATCTTCACGGCGCGCCGACCGCCTTGGCGTCGCGAAGGGCGGCGATCTCGGCGTCGCTGAAACCGACGCCGCGCATGATCTCGACCGTGTGCTCGCCGACGCCGGGCGCCTTGCGGCGCATCTCGACCGGCGCGCCGGAGAGCTTGATCGGATTGGCCGCCGACTTCACCGGGCCGATCCCGGGATAGTCGACCTCGAGCACGCCGCCGCGCGCCTTCACGTGGGCGTTGTCCATCAGGTCGCTCACCTTCTGGACGGCCGAGCACGGCATGCCGGCGGGCAGCAGGACGTCCAGGAGCGCCTCGCAGGTGTGCTGGGCGAAATGCTCCTCCATCATCGGCTCGAGGAGGGCGCGATGGGCGACGCGGCCTTCGTTGGTGGCGAAGCGCGGGTCGGCGAGCCACTCCTCGCAGCCGAGCGCCCGGCACAGCACCTTCCAGAAGGCGTCGTTGGTGCCGGCGATGTAGATCGGCTTGGTCCTGGTCTCGAACACGCGCAGCGGAAACAGGATCGAGTTGCCGGTGCCCATGCGCACCGGGTTCTCGCCAGTGAGGCCATGGTTGGTGATCCAGTGGCTCATCAGGTGCACGCCGACGTCGAACAGCGAGAGGTCGAGGCGCTGGCCGCGGCCGGTCTTGTGGCGGCCGAGCAGGGCGAAGGCGATGCCGGCGGCGCAGAACGAGCCGGTGCAATAGTCGACCGCGGCGGTGCCGGTGCGGCACATCTCGCCGCCGGTCGGGCCGGTCGCCTCGATCAGGCCGATCTCGGCCTGGATGCAGGGATCGTAGCCGGCGCGGCCGGAATAGGGGCCGGTCTGGCCGTAGCCCGAGACCGAGGCATAGACCAGGCGTGGATTCTCCTTCGACACGACATCCCAACCGAAACCGAGCTTGTCGATCACGCCCGGCGTAAAAGCCTCCATGAACACGTCGGCCTTGGCGACGAGACGCATCAGCACCTCGCGACCGCCTTCGGTGCGGAGATCGAGGGCGAGGCCGCGCTTGTTGCGGTTCATCGACGGCACCCAGGCGCCACCGAAGTGCGGGCGGAAATGCTCGCCCTGCAGCGGTTCGACTTTTATGACGTCGGCGCCCATGTCGCCCAGAATCTGCCCGGCGGTGGGACCGGCGATGACCTGCGTGAGATCGAGAACGAGGGTGTCGGAGAGAGGGAGCATGTGGGCGGGGTTCCTTCTGGGAGCGACACCCTTGCAAGCGGATGGGGCCAAGCTCAAGCAAGACGTTTCGCTGGCTGGCATTTGCCGCCGACCCGGCTATTTTGGCCACCTGTTTTAGCTGGAGTTCGCGTCATGAAAGCTGCCGCCCCTTTCGATCCCAGGCCCAATCTCAGTGTCGATCCCGACCGGCTGTGGTCGAGCCTGATGGAGCTGGCCGAGATCGGCGGCACCGAGAAGGGCGGCGTCTGCCGCATCGCGCTGACCGACCTCGACCGGATCGGCCGCGACCTGTTCGTGCGCTGGGCCAAGGAGGCGGGCTGCACGATCAAGGTCGACCAGGTGGGCAATGTCTTTGCCCGCCGCGAGGGCCGCGATCCTGCCAGGCCGCCGGTGATGACCGGCTCGCATCTCGACACCCAGCCGACCGGCGGCAAGTTCGATGGCGCCTATGGCGTGATGGCGGGGCTGGAGGTGCTGCGCGTGCTGCACGATTCGAACTACGTCACCGAGGCTCCGATCGAGGTTGCGGTGTGGACCAACGAGGAGGGCTGCCGCTTCGCGCCGGCCATGGTGGCCTCGGGCGTGTTCGGCGGGGCTTTCGAACTCGACTATGCGCTCGGCATCAAGGACCGTGATGGCGTGACGTTCGGCGAGGCGCTGAAGAAGATCGGCTATGACGGCAAGGAGGCGGTGGGCGGCCGCAAGATCGGCGCCTTCTTCGAGGCGCATATCGAGCAGGGCCCGATCCTCGAACGCCAGAACAAGACCATCGGCGTGGTGACGGGCGCGCAAGGCCAGCGCTGGTACGAGATCAACTGGACCGGCATGGAAAGCCACGCCGGCACCACGCCCATGGAAGGCCGCCGCGATGCGCTGGTGGGGGCGGCCGAACTGATCGTTGCCGCGCGAAAAATCGGCAATCGTCCGAACGGCCGTTCGACGGTCGGCGTGATCGAGAGCCAGCCGCAGTCGCGCAACACGATCCCGGGCCGCGTGTTCATGACGCTGGACTTCCGTCATCCCGACGACGGCGAACTCACGAAGATGGACTCCGAGATGCGCGCCGCCGTGGCCGATATCGCGGTCCGTCATCGGCTGGACGTGAAGATCGAGCAGATCTGGTATTTCCCGCCGTCGCCCTTCGCCAGGGAACTGGTCGAGGCGGTGCGCCGCGGCGCCGAGCAGGCGGGCTATCCTCACATGGACATCGTGAGCGGCGCCGGCCACGACGCCTGCTACGTGAGCCGCGTCGCGCCGACGG
>JAUXST010000619.1 GCA_030679805.1 Reyranella sp.
TTGGAATCAAAATAGCGGGCCAGATTATTATCAAACGGCCTGCCGCCCCATGAGCTGATTTTCTGATTTATGTTGTCAAGCTTTTCGAGCGACAACGCATAAACGCAGATGGCGGTGAGCTGGAACGGGCCGGTGCCGACCGCGTTCTTCCAGTTGGTGGCACCGGCGTCGACCATTTCCTTTGCGTAGATCGGCGAGTAGTAGCCCCAGCCGAAGCGGTAGTCCCATTCAGAGTGGAAATACTTCATGTAGAAGACGACCGTATGCTTGTCCGGTGTCTCGACTCTCTCGACGTGGTTGAAGTAGCCCTTCTGCTGCTTGGGACTCGAGATCAGGCGGTTGAAACTGAAGGCCACGTCCTCCGACGTGAACTCGCGGCTCTTCATGACACCGGCCTTCTCCGGGAACATCACGCCTTTGCGCAGCTTGATCTCGACCCGAAGCGGATTCTCCTTCCACTCCCAGCTCTCGGCCAGTTCGCCCTTGATCGCATCCTGCGGCAGATAGCCATCGGCGACGAAAGCGTGCGGACCGCCGCGGCTCTTGGCCTTCGACAGATCGCCCTGGAAGAGCTGCTCGAGGTACTGGCCGGTGTCGTGATTCAGTTTCCAGTTCCAGTCGTTGGGATCGAACGACAGCGCCGACAGCGTCACGTAGACGGTGCCGATCTCGAGGGTCCCGCCGTACTGAGGCCTGTCGCCGGACTGGGCAGCGGAGGGCGCCGCGCCAAGGACGAGAGACAACGCGGCACCAAGCAAAATACCACGCATGCGCTTCATCGAACCCTCCCTGTTCAGCGGCTGCCGCGCATGCGCGGATCGAGCAGATCGCGCAACGCATCGCCGAAGACGTTGATGGCATAGACGACAATGGTGATGCAGAGGCCCGGCGCCAACGCGAGCCAGGGCGCCAGGTACATGAAGGAGCGACCCGAGCCCGACAGCATGCCGCCCCAGGTCGGCGCCGGCGGCGGCACACCTAACCCCAAGAAGGCAAGGCCCGATTCGGCCAGGATCACCGCGCCGACGCGGGTGGTGAACAGCACGATCACCGGCGCCATGACATTGGGCAGGATGTGCCGCCACAGTATCCGCGGCAGCGATGCGCCGGTCGATTGCGCGGCGTGGACATAGGCGTTCTCCCGCACAGACAGTACGGCGCCGCGGATGATGCGGCTGCCGCCGATGCCGTAAAGAAGACCCAGGATGACGATCACCGGCCCCATGCCCGGCCCGACCACGGAGACGACCACGATCAGGATGATGAGGTCGGGGAAACTCATCCAGGCGTCGACGAATCGCTGCATCACCATGTCGAGCTTGCCGCCGAGATAGCCCGACACGATGCCGATGAAAACCGAGACCACGGTGGCCAGCGCCGCCGCCGACAGGCCGATGATGACCGAGAGCTGGGCGCCGTAAAGGCAGCGCGAGAGCATGTCGCGGCCGAGATTGTCGGTGCCCAGCCAGAACTTCTCGCTGGGCGGCTTCAGCCGGTTGAGCGGGCTGATCTGGTTGTAGCCGTAGGGCGCCAGCACGTCGGCGAAGAGACCGCAGAACAGGAAGATGACGCAGATCACGAAACCAAAGGCGCCGAGCGGCTTGTCGCGGAACAGCCGACCCAGGAAATGCAAGGTGCCGGATGACGGTCTGCGCCGCGGCGCGCCGACGGTCTCGACGATGGCAACCATCAGCGGTACCTCACCTTGGGATCGAGCAGCCCGTAACTGAGGTCGACCAGCAGATTGATGAACACGACGGCGACGCCGACGATCAGGAACACGCCGGTGATGATGGGATAATCGCGCTGGCTGACGGCTTCCAGGAGCAGCAGCCCCATGCCGGGAATGACGAAAATCTGCTCCAGGATGACGGCGCCGCCGAACAGCACTGGCGCCTGCAAACCGACCAGGGTGACCACCGGGATCAGCGCGTTGCGCAACGCATGGCGCAGGATGGTGGTGCGCGTCGCCAGTCCCTTGGCGAGCGCGGTCCGGATGTAGTCCTGGCGCATCACCTCGAGCATCATGGTGCGCGTGAGGCGCATGACGACCGCGGAGAACGCTTTGCCCAGGATCAGCGCCGGGATGGCCATCTGGCCCATCTGCCGCAGCGGATCCTCGGTGAAGGGCGTCAACTTCACGTCCGGCGACCAGCCCCACCAGATCGCCGGAAAGACCATCACCAGGGTGCCGACCCAGAAGCCCGGCAGCGCCAGCGCCAGGATGGCGAAGGAGCGCGTGACGTAATCGCCGATCGTGTCCTGGGAAACCGCGGAATAGACGCCGATCGGGATGCCGACGATCAGCGCCACGATCAGCGCCATCGCGCCGAGCTCGAAGGTGAGCGGCAGGCGGTGGAGGATGTCCTCCATGACCGAGGTGTTCTGCCACAGAGACTTGCCCAGGCTGCCTTCCAGCAGGATGGCGCCCAGCCAGCGGAAATACTGGGTGAAGACCGGCTGATCGAGGCCGAGCGCCTCTTCGAGTTGCTGGCGGCTTTTCTTGTCGGCGCCGATATCGTTGGTCGACAGCATGAGGTCGATCACGTCACCGGGGATCATCCGCACGGTGATGAACACGATCAGGCTGGCGAAGATCAAAGTCGGCACCAGCGCCAGCACTCGGCGGATGACATAGGCTTGCATCAGGCGCTTCCTCCTGCAACGACCACCTGCGGGTCGACGGGCTCGGCATAGAGACGCGCCACGTCGGCCGCGCGTCGTTCGAGTACGCGCCGGCCGTTGATCGACCGCTTATCGGTCACCTCGCCCGTCGCCGGCGACGGCGGCTCGTCGAGCGGCAGCAATCCCATCATCCGCGTGCTCGACCCACCCGGCCGCCCGTTGAAGGCACCGAGCAGGCGCGCCAGCGCCGGCCGCCAGACGTCGGGGCCGCCCGCCTCGGCGCAGGCCGTCGCGTCGAGCCAGACCAGCGCACCGAGCCACGGCCGGTCGGGGGCGGCGATCACGAGATCGCGCACATAGGGCCGGAGCGCATCGATCAGCTGCGTGCGCAAGGTGGTGGCGCGCACCCAGGTGCCCGACGCGAGCTTGAATTCCTCGGCGAGGCGGCCGGCGAAGACGATGCCCGCTTCGGGCTTGTCTTCATCGACCCAGCGCGCGGCATCGCCGGTCTTGAAGAAGCCATCCTCGTCGAACGCCTGGGCGTTGGCCTCGGGATCCTTGTAGTAGCCCGGCATGACGTTCGGGCCTTTGACGCGGAGTTCATAGCGGTCGCCCGCCGGCACCAGCTTGGCGATCATGCCGGGCTGCGGCAGCCCGAGCAGGCCGGCGCGGTCGACGTTCCAGTAGACCATCAAGCCGGTGCTGGCGGTCTCCGTCATGCCCCAGCCGCAGCCGAACGGCAGGCGTTCGCCCAGTTGCTCCGTGGCGACGCTCTGCAGCCGGTCGAAGCTCTCCTGCGGCAGGAGCGCGCCGCCATAGCCGAGGCCACGCATGTTCTTGAAGAACTTTGCCCGCAGGTCAGCGTCACGTTCCAGCGCCTCGAGCAGCATCGGATAAGCGGCCGGGACAGTGCCGAAGCTGGACGGCGACAGCTCGCGCAGATTCTCGAGTGTCTCCTGGAAACGGCCAGGGATGGGCCGGCCGCCGTCTATATAAAGCGAGCCCGCGATGCGAATGATGCTGTTGAGATTGGCATTGCCGCCCCAGGTGTGATGCCACGGCAGCCAGTCGAGCGAGACGGCGATGCGCTGGTCGTCGAGCGGCTCGCCAACCATGCGGATCATTTCCGCGCCCGCCGCGAGATTGCCGTGCGTGTTCAGCACGCCCTTCGACAGGCCAGTCGACCCCGAGGTGAACAGGATCTTGGCTGGCGTGTCGGCATCGATATGGAGCCGCCGCTCGGCAACCGACGCGTCGATCGAACAGGCCGCCAGGGCCCTGAAGGCGATGCCGCGTTTGCCGCCAGCGGTGACGGCGCGTGCGCCGCGGGCTTCAGCGCGATCGAGCGCGGCGCCATAGGCATCGGAGTCCTGGGCGAACACCAGGCCTGGCTCGACGATATCGAGCGCATGGTCGAATCGCGTGAAGTCGCCAGACAGGGCGTAGTTGGGCGATATCGGCGCCACCAGCACGCCAGCACGCAGCGCGCCGAACAGGAAGAGCGCGTTCTCGAGACTGTTGTCCGACAGGATCGCCACCGGCCGGCTGGCCGAGCCAAAACCCTGGGCGATCAGCCACGAGGCCACGGCGCCGGTCCGCGCCCACGCCTCGGCGTAGGTCAGGCGCTGCCAGCCCCGGCCCGGACCGCGGCGCTCGGCAAGGAAGGTGACATTGGGCCGGCGTTGGGCAGCATGCTGCAATTGGTCGATGACCAGCGGCAATTCCGCAGGAAGCGCCCGGCCGGCCGAGAGTATGAGCGTGCCCTCGGGCCGTCGCTCGACGGAAACCGCCGGCTTGGGCCGATTGAGCGCACGCATGGGGGCCACATGGCTCACCCGGTCTGTCCCTCCCTGAGACGTCTCTTATCGCCCGTTCGTCCGGACGCTGTTGTTGGCGGCAGGCTGCCGGCAATGCAGGCGGACTGTCAATCGCGGTCGATCAAACCCTGATCTTCACCTTTCGACAGCCCGGGCGCCGACGATGCTATGGTCTTTTCCGCCATCGATGCGAATGAAAGGCCGACCATGAGTTCAGCGACACTTGCCGCCCGCCGCGACCGGGCATTGGGGGCGGGCGCCCCGCTGTTCTACAACGAGCCATTGCACATCGTCCGGGGCGAGGGCGTCTACCTGTTCGATGCCGACGGCCGCCGCTACATCGACATGTACAACAACGTGCCCTGTGTCGGTCACGCCAACCCTCATGTCGTCGAGGCGATGGCCCGACAGCAGGGGACGCTCAACGTTCACAGCCGCTATCTACACGAAGGCATCGTTGCCTTCGCCGAGCGCCTGGCAGGTCTCCATCATGCGCCAAATGGGGGGCCTGCGATCGAGAGCGTCGTGTTCAGCTGCTCCGGGACCGAAGCCAACGAGGTTGCCCTGCGCATGGCACGCCTGGCGACCGGAAAAACCGGCATCGTCTGCACCAACGCGACGTATCACGGCAACAGCGAGGCGATCGGCAAGCTGACGCGGATCGGCGACATTCGGAACGCCACCGGCGACGTGCGCGCCATCCCCTTTCCCGAGATGCTCCGCCCCCTGGTGCCCAGCGCCAGCGAAGCCGAACTCGCGGAGGCCTATCTCGATCGCCTGCGCGGGGCGATCCGGAGCCTTGAGGAAGACGGTGTCGGCTTCGCAGGGTTGATCGTGTGCTCGATCTTCGCCAACGAGGGATTGCCCGACGTGCCGCGAGGATTCATGACCCGCGCCGCGGAGATCGTGCGCGCCGCCGGCGGCCTGGTGATCGCCGACGAGGTCCAGGCCGGCTACTGCCGCACCGGACGCTGGTGGGGCTACGAGGTCACTGGATTCGCACCCGACATCGTCGTGACCGGCAAACCGATGGGCAACGGGCTGCCGTTGGCGGCAACCGCCGCGAGCCGGTCGTTGGTCGAGGGATTCCGCGCCGGAACGCGCTATTTCAACACCTTCGCATCAAGCCCGTTACAGGCGGCGGTGGGCATGGCCGTGCTCGACGTCATCGAGCGCGACGGCCTGCGGGAGAATGTTGCCACCGTGGGCGCGGCTCTGAAGACGGCGCTGGGTGAGCGCAAAGCGCGCTTCGCATCGATCGCCGATGTGCGGGGCCAGGGGCTTTTTGTCGGCGTCGAGATGGCCAAGGCCGATGCCGCCCGGACACCCGATCCGGACCGGGCGATCGACGTCATCAACCGGCTCAAGGACAGGGGCTTCCTCACGAGCAATGCCGGCGCCTACAGGAACGTCGTGAAGATCCGGCCGCCGCTGATCTTCGCGCAGCGCCATGCCGACGAATTCCTCACCGCCTTCGACGCAACGATGGCCAAGCTCGATGGATAAGGCGGCAATCGATCGGACATTCACACCCGCTGCTCGCGCCGCCCTAGACTCCTTCCCGGTCGATGTCGGCGATCTCACGCCGGTTTCAATGACCGAGAATGTCACGTTCAAGGTTACCGACCGGCACGATGGCAGCGCCTATGTGCTGCGCCTGCACCGGCCGGGCTATCACACTCTCGCAGAGCTCGACTCCGAGCACGCGTGGATCCGCGCCCTGGACGACGCCGGCGTCGAGGTGCCGAAGCCCGTGGCCGCGCGCGACGGCCGGAACTATGTCCCGGTGACGATTGCAGCCACCGGCGAGCAGCGCTTCGCCGGCATGGCGCGCTGGACCGAAGGCCGCCTGCTCTCCGACGTCCTGGCCGAAACCAGCGACCACAGGGTGGTCGAGAACTACTTTGCCCAGCTCGGCGCCATCACCGCCTCGATGCACAATCAGGCGAGCGCCTGGCAGCCGCCGCCGCCCTTCAGGCGCCACGCGCTCGACAACGACGGCCTCATGGGCGACACGCCCCACTGGGGGCCGTTCTGGGAGCACGGGTCGCTATCGGTCGCCGAACGCGGCCTGCTTCTCGATACCCGCGGGCGGATGCACGAGAGGCTGACGCGTCTCCGTCGGGATCCGTCCGGCTACAGCCTGATTCATGCCGACATGCATCCCGGCAACATCCTGGTCGAGGGTGACCGGCTGACCGTCATCGACTTCGACGACGCCGGCTTCGGCTGGCATCAGTACGACATCGCCGTCGTCCTCACATACTGGCAGAGCAAGCCGAACGCGACCGAGATCGAGCGCGCCTTCCTCGGCGGCTATTGCGCCGCCCGGCAGGTGTCCGACGAGGCGCTGGCGTCGATCCCGATGTTCCGGCTGATCCGGGGGATGGCGACGATCGGCTGGTTCCACCAACGACCCGAACTCACGCCGCCCGCTGTATTCGAAGAAAGGAAGGCATGGGTGCTCGAACAATGCGCCGCCCTTCGGCACGATAAACCGTGAGCGCGCCCGCGCAGCTCAGCGCGGATCGAGGCGGCGCTTCAATTCGCGCGCGATCAATTCGTAGACGAGGGCCGTGGGATGCCCATCGTGCGGGATGATGAGCTGGGACACGGCGATCGAACTCGTCAGGCCGTCGACCGAGAGCAGCGGAATGCCGGCAGCTCGTAGCCGCTGCAGGATGGGGAGAAGCAGCGTCGTGTCGCCATAGCCCGGCCCGGAGGTCTCGTCGGGCCACGAATAGATGACGATCAGCGGGGCGCCGAATTTCTGCCGCGCCAGTTCCTGCAGCCGGATCATCAGGGCGACGAACAGGTCGGCCTGCTCCTGCTGGCGCTGGCGCATGCCGATCGCATCCACGAACTGGAATTGTTCGCCGAGGAGATATTTCAGGCCGGCCAGCGGATGGGTCCAACGATAGTCATTGAACGAGCCAGTGTAGCGCGGCACGCCGTTCTCGAGGGCATAGCGTGGCGAGGAGCCGAGCCACGATCCGTCGCCGGTCACGCGCGCGAGATGCGCCGGAATGATCCAGCTCACCACCGCCTTTACCGATTGATCGGCGTAGCGATCGAGCAGGCCGGCCTCGAAGGCGCGCACGAGATGGTTCGGCCCGTAGCCCGGCACGCCGAGATTGACCGCGTGTACCTTGTCGTCATGGAGCTTGGCGAATTGCGACGCCAGGCTCTGCCCGTCGACGAGTCCCTGCCCGAAGATGAAGGAATCGCCCATGAACAGATAGGTGGCGGCGCCGGCGGGTGCTGCCGGCGTGACGCGCGCCGCAGCGGCGTCGAAGTGGTAGGTGTGGCGATAGATCAGCTCCCCGCCGAAAGTCGCCGAGGCGATGACATGGCTGTTCGGCAGCGGGCGGAAACCCAGCACCGGGTCGGGCGGCGGCCACCATCTGGGATCGGTCTTTTTCACGAGGCCTTGTCCGATCGGGGCGGGCGACAGAAGCCCCGCGAAGACATCGAGCAACGCCAAGCTGATGGCGAGCGCGGCAGCAAGCAGCGCGCCCGTCCGCCAGCGATCGCCGCGCAACAGCACGACACCCGCCAGGGCCAACAGCACCGCCAGGCCGCACGTCCACAGCGCCTGTTGCAGCACCGCTGCACCGATCGCCAGCAGGACCAGCAGCCCCGCCGCCATCCCCCAATTCCTACGGTAGTTCCGACGGCTCTCGTCCATTGACCGCAAGGTGTCTCCCCGGAGTAGGGTGCGATGTACGTGGTCGAAAGGAAAACATCAATGAGCGGGCAGTTGCCGCTGGAAGGCCTCCGGGTGCTCGACCTGGCCAGCTTCATCGCCGGTCCCGTGGCGACGACCGTGATGGGCGACTATGGCGCCGAGGTGATCAAGATCGAACCGCCGGGCGAGGGCGACCCGCAACGCAAACTCGGCCAGGCCCATTCGATCCCGCAACATCCGGTCAACTTCTGCTGGCACATGACCAACCGCAACAAGCGCGCGATCGTGCTCGACCTGAAGCATGCCGCCGGCCGCGCCGTGTTCGACCGGCTGGCCGCGACCGCCGACGTGGTGGTGGTGAACTTCCCGCTGAAGGTCCGCGAGCGCCTGCGCATGCGCTACGCCGACCTGGCGCCGCTCAACCCGCGCCTGATCTACGCTTCCATGACCGGCTACGGCGAGCAGGGCCCCGACGCCGACCAGCCGGGCTTCGATTCGACGGCCTTCTTCGCCCGCTCCGGCCTGCTCGACGCGCTCACCTACGAGGGCGGCCCACCTGCCTTCTCCCTGCCGGCGCAGGGCGACCAGATGGCCGGCATGAACCTCTTCGCCGCCGTCGCCATGGCGCTGCTGCACCGCGAGCGCACCGGCCAGGGCAGCGAGGTCGGCACCTCGCTACACGCGTCGGGCCTGTGGTCCAACGCCATCCTGGCGCAAGGCGCGCTGCTCGGCGCCTATGTGGCGCCCAGGCCGCCGCGCACCAAGCCGCGCAGCGCGCTCGCCAACCAGTACCGCACCGCCGACCATCGCTGGATCCAGCTCACCATCGTGCGCGAGGACAAGCTCTGGCCAGAACTCTGCCAGGCCCTCGAACGCCCCGAGCTGATGGACGACCCGCGCTTCCGGACGACCGAGGAGCGCCGCGCCCATGCGACGGAACTGGCGGCCCTCCTCGATCCGCTGTTCGCCGCCCATCCCTGGCTGCACTGGCGACTCAGGCTCCGCCATCACGGCATCACATTCGGCCTGCTGGGCGTCATGCGCGACGTGCCGCACGACGAGCAGGCCGAGGCCAACGGCGCCGTGGTGCCGAGCACACTCAAGGAGATGCCGCGCACGATCTCCGCGCCCATCCGCCTCTCCTTCGCGCCCGAGCCGGCGACGCCCGGGCCCGGCCCCGGCCACGGCCAGCACACCGACGAGGTGCTGGGCGAGCTGGGCTACGGGAACGCCGAGATCGCCGCCCTCAGATCGGCCGGCGCGCTCGGTTGAGCCCGGTCTGCGGCACACGAAGCGTGCCGCAAAGGAACGCCAGCCGTGCCGGAGCGTGTGCCGCGGCGCCGGGATTCACGCGATGCCCCAAGGGGTTACGCCGACCCTCCGGGACAACGCCGATGCCTCTCGGGAACGGGGCCGAATCGCGGCCTTGTCCCGCCGGCGCCTTCGTCGACGCGACCGAAACCGGACGATCTCCTGCCCGCCCCCGAACGCAGAGGCGATGTACCCGGACTTGACAGACGGCCCGAGGTGTGGGAAATTTCTTACATTGAAGGGGTCCCCAATGGCCAAGCATCCGAAGCCCGTCCACCAGCTCACCAGCGCCCAATTCGACCAGATGTTCCCGGTCGGGGATGAGGATGCCTGCAAGGCCTATTTGAAGGCTCGCCGCTGGCCGCAGGGCGTCCATTGCCCCCGTTGTGGCAATGAGGCGGTCTATGACCTCCCCTCCCGCAAGTGGCATTGGCAGTGCGAGAAATGCGCGCCGGACGGGTATCGTTTCTCCGTCACGGTCGGTACGATCTTCGAGAACACGAATAAGCCCCTGCGGGACTGGTACAAGCTCGTGCACCTCATGATGACCAGCAAAAAGGGCATCAGCGCCCGCCAGCTTGGCCGCTACATGGGTTTCGGCTCCGTCAAAACCGCCTGGCTGATGAGCCACAAAATCCGCACCGCGCTTATCGAGCCGGAAACCAAGTTGGGCGGCAT
>JAUXST010000620.1 GCA_030679805.1 Reyranella sp.
TGTTCCTGAAGGCGCATTTGGCCCGGCTCGAGCGCGCGCTGGCGCAGTTCATGCTCGACCTGCACACGACCGAGGGCGGCTACACCGAGGTCAATCCGCCGCTGCTGGTGCGCGACAATGCAGCCTATGGTGTCGGCCAGCTGCCGAAGTTCGCCGAGGACATGTTCCACACCGACAACGGCTACTGGCTGGTGCCGACCGCAGAGGTGCCGCTCACCAACCTGGTGAACGACATGGTCCTGGAGGAGAAGGAACTGCCGCTGCGCTTCACCGCCTTCACGCCATGCTTCCGCTCGGAGGCGGGAGCGGCCGGCAAGGACACGCGCGGCCTCGTCCGCCTGCACCAGTTTCCCAAGGTCGAGCTGGTCAGCATCACCACGCCCGAGCAGGCCGCCGCCGAACACGAGCGCATGACCGGCTGCGCCGAGGAAGTGCTGAAGCGGCTGGGTCTCGCCTTTCGTACCATCGTGCTGTGCGGCGGCGACATGGGCCCGGCCTCGCGCAAGACCTACGACATCGAAGTCTGGCTGCCCGGCCAGAACGCCTATCGCGAGATTTCGAGCTGCTCCAACTGCGGCGACTACCAGGCCCGACGCATGGGCGGGCGCTTCCGGCCCCAGGGCGGGAAGGGCACACGCTTCCTGCACACGCTGAACGGCTCGGCGCTGGCTGTCGGCCGCACCCTGGTCGCGGTGCTGGAGAACTACCAGAACGAGGATGGCTCGATCGCGGTCCCGGAGGCCCTGCGGCCCTATATGGGCAGGCTCGATCTCATCCCCGCGCCTGTTGGGCGTAAATGAAGCCGGTCGACCTCGCCAAGGCCCGCATCCTCGTCACCAACGATGACGGAATCCATGCGCCGGGACTCGAGGCGCTGCTCGAGATCGCCTCGCAGCTTTCGAGCGACGTCTGGGTGGTGGCGCCTGAGGTCAACCAGAGCGGTGCCGGCCATTCGTTGTCGCTGTCGCGGCCGATCCGCGCCCGCGAGGTGAGCGAGGCCAAGTTCGCGCTCGAAGGCACGCCGACCGACTGCGTGCTGTTTGCGGTCAAGCATCTGCTCAAGGACCGCAAGCCCGACGTCGTGCTGTCGGGGGTCAACCGCGGCACCAACATGGCCGACGACGTGACCTATTCGGGCACCATCGCCGCCGCCATGGAAGGTTGCCTGCTCGGACTCCGTTCGATCGCCTTCAGCCAGGCTTATACGCACGAGCATCCGGTCAAGTGGGGCACCGCCACGCATCACGGTGCGGCCGTGGCGCGCCGCGTGCTCGTGACGGATTGGCCGAGGAACGTGCTGGTCAACATCAACTTCCCCGATACGGTCGCGGCGTCGGTCAAGGGCGTGCGGGTCACGCATCAGGGCACGCGCGGCTTCGGCGGCCATATCATCGAGCGCAAGGATCCGCGCGGCGGCATCTACTACTGGATCGGCTACCAGCCGCAGGAAGGCGAGATCGACGAGGCGAGCGACATCGCCGCCGTCCGCTCCGGCCACATCTCGGTGACGCCGCTCCATCTCGACCTCACGCACGAGGCCATGCGCCGCCGGCTGCGCGCCGAGTTCGAGGCGTCTCCCCCCGAGGCAGACTAGGGCGGGGCGGCGCCGTGAACGTTGCGGCCATGCAGCGCCTGATTGCCGAGCTGCGCAATTCGGGCATTGCCGACGAGGCCGTGCTGGCGGCCATCGCCGCCGTCGACCGCGAGCGTTTCGTGTCCTCGCCCTTCGTCGAGCGCGCCTGGGAGAATACCGCGCTGCCGATCGCCTTCGGGCAGACCATCAGCCAGCCGCTGGTCGTCGCCGCCATGACCGAGGCGCTGCGTATCGGCCCGCGCATGAAGGTGCTCGAGATCGGCACCGGCTCGGGTTACCAGGCCGCCGTGCTCGCCAAGCTGGCGCGCCGCGTCTACTCGATCGAGCGCTACAGGCCGCTGTCGAAGGGGGCCGAGCGGCTGCTGCTCGATCTTCGCATCCATAACGTCGTGTGCGACATCGGCGACGGCAGCAAGGGCTGGCCGGGCCAGGCGCCGTTCGACCGCATCATCGTGACCGCCGCCGCCGACGAACGGCCGCAGGCCCTGATCGACCAACTCGCCATGGGCGGTATCCTGATCGTGCCGGTCGGCCGCGATCCGACCGCCCAGGTCGTCGAGCGCATCGTCAAGAGCGAGAGCGGACTGCAGCGCGACACGCTGATGCCGGTTCGCTTCGTGCCGCTGGTCACCGGCCCCCTGCCGGTGCTGGGCCAGGGATAAGACCGGATAAATCGACAGTCGCCCGATTCCCGTCGGAATCGTGATGCAGTAGAATGGGTCTATGAAAAGAGCCCTTCGCTTCCCCCCGCGATGGGCCGGCCGGTTGCGCACGCTGGGTACAATGGCGGTGCTTTCGGTCGCGCTCGGCGCCTGCAACACCGTCATGGGTGCCCGCGAGGGCACCATGGAATATCCCGGCTCTGGCGCCGGCCCCAACGCCGTGCCGGTCTATGTCGTGAAGGACAAGGACACGGTCGAGGCCCTGTCGTTCAAATACGGCGTGCCGATCCAGACCATCGTCAGCCGCAACAAGCTGCAGCCGCCGCATAGGCTGAAACCCGGGCAGACCCTGGCAATGCCGGGCGCCAAGTACGTTCCCGATTCAGTGCCTGGCGAGACCACCCCTGCCGAGGCCTCGAGCCCCGGCTCGGTCAAGCGCGAAAGCCTGGCGCCGCCGCCTGGCCAGGGCGAGGCGCCGCGCTCAGCAGCACCTGCCGGCCAGCCGACCCCGCTCAGCCCTGCAGCCAGCAGCGTCACCGTGCCGGCCACGCCGCCGCCGCGCTTCGTCTGGCCGGTCCACGGTAAGGTGGTGGGCAGCTACGGCACGACTACCGGTGGCCAGAAGAACGATGGCATCGACATCCAGACCGAGAAGGACGCGCCGGTGAAGGCCGCTGATTCGGGGACGGTCGTCTATGCCGGCAACGAAGTGCGCGGCATGGGCAACCTCGTGCTGGTGAGCCACAACGGCGGCTGGATCACCGCTTACGCCAACAACGAGTCGCTGCTGGTGAAGAAGGGCGACGCGGTGAAGAAGGGCCAGACCATCGCCAAGGCCGACGCGAAGGTCCATTTCGAGGTCCGGCGCGCCAACAAGACCCTCGACCCGATGACGGTGCTGCCGGCGCAGTAGGTTGGCAGTCCCGACCCCTCAGACCACCTTGCCGTCGATCTTGTAGGCACCCTTGCGGTCCTCGATCTCCAGCACCCAGAGGTCGGGATCGCGGGCGACCTGGCGGGCGATGTAGGCGTCGGCCTCGGCTTCCGGCACGGGCTGGGGCCCGGTGCCGCGGCTCCACGCCGGCTCGTCGTCGAGCGTGCTCGCCTGGGTGAAGACGGTGACGCCCGCCTCGAAGCGGTTGATCTTCAGCAGCACGGTGCCGGCGTCGGGATCGCCGCGCCGCACCACGGTGGCCGGAATGAAGGCGCGGTCGCACAGCCGCACCTGCGCGCTCACCCATAGTCCAGTCGTGAGACCCATCACCATCGGACAACTCTACGCCAAAGCGTCGTCGAGACCATCGAAGATGGCGCGCGCGCCGCGCCAGCGGAAGCTCACGCAGGCAAAGGGCAGGGCCTGGAGTGCCGCATCGTCGCGCGCCACGAGTGCCGCCGGCGCGATCAGGATCGGCCGCACGTCACGCCCGCCGCGTGCCGCGGCCAGCGACAGCGCGCCTACCGCAAGCGCCAGCTCCTCCGGACGTCCGTCGGCCACCAGGGCGAACAGCGGCTGCGGCCGCTCGCCGCGGAGCGAGAAGAGATCGGCCGCCCCGCCGAACAGGCCGCGCTTGACCAACTCCTCGTGCAAGGCGCTATCGACCAGGCGCCGGTCGCAGGCGGCGGTGGCCGAATCGACCGGCTTCGCCTCGACGCAAAGCCCCGTGCGTTCGATCGGCGCATCGCCCGACTTGTAGCGCCGCACCGAATCGACGAACTGGCCGAGCAGGCGGGTGAGGCGGGGGCTGTCGAGCGGCGCCACGACCAACGCCTCCGATTCCGCGCCATCGGGCCAGACGAGGGGCCGCCACACGCCGTCGGCCAGGAAGTCGCGGAAGCCCGCCTTGCGCTGGCCCGGGCGCGCGCCGCCCATGCGGCCGGAATGGGCGAGATAAAGTGCGCCCTCGGCGTCGGCGACGATGATGCCGGCCACTTTGCGGTCGGCGCCGCCCAACGGCAGGTTGATCTCGCAGGTGATGCTCTCGCGCTTGGTTGGCGGATGGGCGGCGTGGCCCAGCAGCAAGGCATGGCGCGCGCCGGTCGATTTTCCGAGCACACCCTCCTTGGCAGCGCGCGGCTCGAATGCCCACCAGAAATGATCGTCGCGCGCCCAGCGGATGGTGGTGACGAGTTCGCCGCCGCGCCAGGTCAGCCGCACGGCGCGCGCAGGGACGCCTTTCAGCGCGCCCTGCAGGCGCCTGATGGCTCGATCGATCCGCCTCGGTTCCCCCACGGCCCGCAGCATGCGCGATCCTAGCCCCGCCGGTTGTCCTTGCCCATCGGGACAGGTTCCGCCATGACACCGGCCCGCCAAAATTTTGACCGATGGCTGACCCACCCCTTCTCGCGCTGACCGGCATCCGCTTCCACCTCGGCGACCAGACGATCCTGGACGGCGTCGACCTCGGCATCGCGCCCGGCGAGCGCCTGTCGCTGGTCGGCCGCAACGGCGCCGGCAAGTCGACCCTGCTGCGCATCCTGGCGGGCCAGCCGATCTTCGACGGCGGCACGCGCTTCGCCCAGCCCGGCGCCACCATCGCCACGCTGCCGCAGGAGCCGGACTTCGCCGGCCATGCGACGGTCGCCGACTATGTAGCCTCCGTGCTGGCCGATTCGCTGGGCCCTTCCGACTATCGCATCACCGCCATCCTGGAGGAGATGAAACTCGACGGCGACCGCCAGCCCGGCGAACTGTCGGGTGGCGAGGCCCGGCGCGCGGCGCTGGCGCGCGTGCTGGTCGGCGAGCCCGATGTGATGCTGCTCGACGAGCCCACCAACCATCTCGACCTGCCCACCATCGAGTGGCTGGAGGAGAAGCTCGCGCGCTGGCGCGGCGCCTATGTGCTGGTAAGCCACGACCGGCGCTTCCTCACGACACTGTCGCGCGCCGTGCTGTGGCTCGACCGCGGCATCGTGCGCCGCCTCGACCGGGGCTACGGCGAATTCGAGGCCTGGTCGGCCGACATCGTCGAACGCGAGGCGACCGAGCGGCACAAGCTCGACCGGCTGATCGAGCGCGAGACCGAATGGGCGGGCAAGAGCATCCGCGCCCGGCGTACCCGCAACGAGGGTCGCCTCCGGGCCCTGAACGCGCTCCGCCAGCAGCGCCGCGACCAGATCGGCCCGGTCGGCCGCGCCACCATCGAGGCGGGCCAGGCCGAAGCGTCGGGCGCGCTGGTCGTGACCGCGCGCAACATCTCCAAGCGCTGGGGCGACAAGGTCATCGTCGAGGATTTCTCGACGCGTATCTTTCGCAAGAACCGCATCGGCCTGATCGGTCCCAACGGCGCCGGCAAGACGACACTCCTGAAGATGCTGATGGGCGAACTCGCGCCCGATTCGGGCACGGTCAAGCTTGGCGCCAACCTGCTGCCGGTGGTGATCGACCAGCGCCGCATCGGCCTCGATCCCGACAAGACGCCGTGGGAGATCCTGGCCGACCGCAACGACCATGTGCTGGTGCGCGGCCATCCCACGCACGTGATGACCTATCTGCGCGAATACCTGTTCCGCGACGAGCAGGCGCGCCAGCCCGTGCGCACGCTGTCGGGCGGCGAGCGCAACCGCCTGCTGCTTGCCAAGGCGCTGGCCGCGCCCTCCAATATGATCGTGCTCGACGAGCCGACCAACGATCTCGACGCCGACACGCTCGACCTCCTGCAGGAGGCCCTGGCCGACTACGACGGCACCGTCCTGCTGGTGAGCCACGATCGCGACTTTCTCGACCGGCTCGTGACCTCGACCATCGCGCTGGAAGGCGACGGCACGGCCATCGAATATGCCGGCGGCTATAGCGACTATGTGAGCCAGCGCGGCCCGCGCGTGGAAGCCACCGGTGTCACGCCATCGCGCGCCAAGGCGAAGCCGGTTTCTGCGGCACGCGAGGCCAAGGCTCGCCTCGGCTACAAGCGCGAGCGGGCGCTGGTCGAGCTGCCCAAGAAGATCGACTCGCTGCGCGCCGAGATGGCCTCGATCAACGAGGCGCTGGCCGATCCCGCCCTCTACAGCCGCGATCCCAAGGGCTTCGCCGCCAAAAGCGCCCGCCTGGGCGCCGCCCACGCCGAGATCGACGCGGCTGAGAGCGAGTGGCTGGAACTGGAGATGCTGAAGGAAGAGCTGGGCGGCTAGAGCCTAAGTCCCCCTCCAAGTCCTCCTCCAGGTCCACCCCGGTGATTCCAGCTCTCCGCACGCCGGAAAGCCAGTAACGGCGGGCTTTTCGCCCGATAATTGCGGACACCTGAATGTAACGCGTGTTGTCCGCGACCCTGTCCGGGATTCCGGGATAAGCCTGATTCCATTGGCTTTTAGATGAACTCCCGATTTCTTCGATCACACGTACCCCGGCGCGCCTGTTTCCCAGGCATCGGTAAGTGTCTGTTCCCACGTCGTTATTCGGCGTGTGGTTGGGACGGGGTTGTTGTTGGGACTGTCCGCGGGTCAGCACCCGCGGCGGCTGCACCAAGCCATAAGGCGACCCGCGGGCGTGCCGCGGGAGGTCGTGCCGGAAATGAAAAAGGCCGACGCAGTCCAAGCGCCAACCTGCCGGAATTTATAGCATATTTCTGCTGAACCTGCACTTCACATCTGCGTGAGCAGATGCTGGCGGTGACTGCACTCTGCCCGGCGCTGCCTGCCCGCTACTTGTCTTTCCGGCTGTAGTGTGCCGCGATCATGCAGGCAGTGGCCACCGTCACGCGCTTGCCTGTCGGGATGTGCAGGAACTCGTTGGGCCCGTGGGCATTGGAGTGCGGGCCGAGCACGCCGGTGATGACGAACTGCGTGTTGGGGAACTTCTCGCCCAGCATTCCCATGAAGGGGATCGTCCCGCCTTCGCCCATGTAGGCGACCGGCTGGCCGAATGCTTCCTGCGAGGCTTCCGTCACCGCCTTCTCCAGCCAGGGTGCCAGCGGCGGCGCGTGCCAGCCGCTCTGGCCGCCTTCGCCGGCGTCGAACTCGACCGTGGCGCCGTAGGGCGGATCGGCCTCCAGCGCCTGCTTGATCGCCTTCACCGCCTCCCTGGCATCGAGCGTCGGCGGCGTGCGCACGCTGATCTTGGCCTCGGTGTACGGCAGCAGCACGTTGCCGGCATCGACCGGCTCGGGATAGCCCGCCATGCCCACCGTCGCGAGCTGCGGGCGCCAGGTCCGGTTCAGCACCATTTGGCCCAGATCCTCGACCATCGGCTTGGTCGTCCCGGCAAACGGGAACTTGCGATAGACCTCCTCGCCCAGCACGCGCGCGGCTTCCGACGCCTGCGCAATGCGCTGCGGCGGGATCTGCACGAAGAGCTCCGGCAGCTTCATCTCGCCGCTCGCCTCGTCTTCGAGCCGCGTCAGCAGGCCGCGCAGGATGCGGAACGAGGAGGGCACGATCCCGGACGCATCGCCCGAATGCACGCCCTCGTTCAGCACGCGCACCTTCAGCGTGCCGGCGGCGATGCCGCGCAGCGAGGTGGTGAGCCAGAGCCGGTCCCAGTCGCCACAGCCCGAATCGAGGCAGACGACCAGCGACGGGTCGCCGATGCGGTCGACCAGATGGTCGACGTAGTAGGGCAGGTCGTAGCTGCCGGATTCCTCGCAGCCCTCGATCATGATGACGCAGCGGGCGCGCGAGACCTTCTGTTCCCGCAGCGCCAGCAAGGCGGCGAAGCAGGCATAGATCGCGTAGCCGTCATCGGCGCCGCCGCGGCCATAGAGCTTGTCGCCCTTGCGCACGGGGATCCAGGGTCCCATGCCCTCGGCCCAGCCCACCATCTCCGGCTGCTTGTCGAGATGGCCGTACAGCAGGACGGTGTCGTCGTTAGTGTCGCCCGGCACCTCGATGAAGATCAGCGGCGTGCGGCCGGGCAGGCGGACGACTTCTAGCGTGGCGCCCGGGAAGGCCGCGAGGTGCGGACGCGCCCAGTCCACCACGAGCGTGACCGCGTCCTCCATGTAGCCGTGCTCTTCCCATTTCGGATCGAAGGCCGGCGACTTGTTGGGGATGCGGATGTAGTCGGTGAGGGAGGGGAGGATCGAATCGTCCCAGAAGGTGTCGATGAAGGTCTTGAGCTGGTCGCTGTTCATGGCGCCAGTGTAGCGCCGCCGAATGCGCCTGTAAGCATTCAGCCACGGCACACGCTTCTTCTGCCGCCAGGGGAAGAAACACCGCCTCAGCTTTTGGCGACGTCGGCCTTCCGCTCGGGTTCGTCCTTGGCAGGGTCGAACCACGACGCGGCCCGGTTGAAGGCCGCAACGAGTTCTGCCGCCTCGAGAGGATAAACGAGGATCTCGAAACCGTGCAGAATGCTGTTCCTGATCCGTCGCAAGGTGTCGAGCTGCTGAATCTTCTCTTTCGATAGATTGAACTGCGGTTGCTGGAACAGGTGCGCCAGGGGAACGATCCGTTCCTCCGGGATATCCGCCCGGCGCCTGACCTCGCGTTCGAAATTCACGGCGACGTTCAGCACGGCCTGGTAGGGCATCTTGAGAGTGAGCAACTGCTCGGGCGCCAGCGCTTCCACGGGTGTCTTCTTGGCGAGCGAATAGGCAAGATTCCGAAAAAGCGGCTTCTGGCTGTCTTTCGGCTCTTCCGGTCCGACCTCTGGCCAGGCGCCTTGCGCCTTCAGCTCTTCGATGCCGCGCCGGATGCTGACGAAATCATCGACTGCTGCCGAGGCGGGATTCTTGGCTGTCTCCGGGGCCGTCTCCGGCCCGGGATCGGTGGCGGTCTTCGGAGAGGGCCGGTCGTCCCGGGCGTTCGCAGCGGCGCGCAGGATCAGACCCTGCGCGGCAAGCAGGCAGAAGAACGCCACGCCGCCCGCCGTCACGCCGTCGAGCGGGGACTGCCTGGCGTCGCCGACGATCGCGCCGTAGACGGCGCCACCGGCGAGGGGGATCAGCGACTCTTTCAACACCCGGAGCGCGACCGGCTTCCAGACAGCCCAAAACGTAACCATTCACCCAAATCCCCGGCGCGCCGGAAAAGACTGCCGTCGTACTAACAAACCTCGGCAGAGCGACCAAGCGGGGTGCAGGAGAGGCTTGGCATAGGCAAGTGGGCCTTGGACCCTGTCGGCTAGCCCACTGCACCGTCAAAGGTCCTCGAAAAGTGCCCGATTCCTTTGTTTTCCACGATCTCGATGCGCGTTTCTGTAAGGTTCGACGTCGTCGAGACGACCGAGTGGCTGGAGTTTAGATGCCGAGGCAGGGCTTGGAGGGTAGGGCCGCCCAGCTGGCTCAAGAGCGTTCGGGTACCGTTCGGGGTATTTCCCCGGCAAGAAGCTCATGATCGTTGCAGATCAACTCGCTGGAGGGCGATCATGGAGACCGTGAAGCGCGATCCCGAATATATTGCCAAGCAACTTAAGCTGCTGCGGAAGATGTTTGGCTTGACACAGGACGCTCTCGCTGAAGCGTCGGGGCTGACTACGCGTACCATCGAAAAGGTCGAAAGTGGGCGCCACCGTCCCGAAGAGCAGACCCTGCGCAGTCTCGCTCGGGCGCTGAAGATGGATGTTAAGGTGTTCCAGAAGCCGAACCCGCAGGAGGAAACGCGCGCCCGTGCCGCGATGGAGCGAGCTATCCGGAAGATGGTCTTGGTGCGTACCACTCCCATCCATACGGCAAGTGACTTCCTCGGCGCTTTCGAGAACCGGCATGCTTTTCGGGTAGATCAGTCTCAGGTGATTACCGAAGACGCCCTCGACGTCGTTGCCGCAATGACCGATTGGGTCCGCGACCTGAATGATGTTTGGGTAGACTGTGATTCCGTTCGCCGACTCGAATATGCGCGGAGCTTCGCCGATCTTTGCACTCAGCTCGAAGAGCACGGATACCTGTGTCACATGGGGAGCCATCGGCAGCGCCTCCATCATGCGGGAAAGCCAGACTTGGTGTTTGACGTTGGTTTGATGAGCATCCAGGCGGCGTCAGGTGCTGCCGGTACCCGTTATGCGTTGGTGGAACTCGAAGGCGATTGGGAGACGCTTGAGAAGGACCGTATGGCTCTGCCGCCAGATTTCTTTGAGCAATGAGTATCAGCATGCAGTCAGTCGCGATCTCCGAGATTACGCGCCGCAATCTGTTTGACGAGCTTCGCATCGGCAACGTGAACTGGTCAGGCCGGCTCGGTGAGTCCGACTTTCTCGGTCGAGTGTTTGACCTTCGCAATCTGCCATCTAACGATCATCGTTGTTCCAACATGGCTTCCGATATCGCTCTGCACCGAGAGAATTTCGATGATTGGGGCGGCATAGACTGGGTCTACGACGATTCCCGACTCAATCTGCTGCGTTGCTTGGACGAAACCTTCCTAAGTTTCCTGACGGAGATGGTTCATCCGGTTGTGCGATCAACCAATGATGAGATCAGACAACTAGTGGAGGTCTTCAATCGACATCTCGCTGCCGACCGCTTCGAAATCGTGCCGCGCACCTATATCTCGGGAAAGCCGATCTTCGCGGCGCGAGCGCGAGTTCTTTCGGTCGACCAAGGAACCGCCCCGGCGAAGAAGATCGCCGACGAATTCTCATCTGAGCACATTGTGGCGCAGATCAACCGAATGGAGTCGTCTGCGGTCAATGATCCGGCCTTGGCCATAGGTACTTCCAAGGAGTTCGTTGAAACAATCTGCAAGGGTATTTTGGCAGAACGAAATGTGACTCTCTCTGGCAGCGAAGACATTCCAGGGCTGGTGCGAATGACGCGCAAAACGCTCGGCCTATCGGTAGAGAAAAGAACGGAGGAGACACTTCAACGTACTCTCAGTGCCTTGGCGACTTTGACACAAGGCATTGCTGAACTACGCGGCCAACTTGGATCAGGTCACGGTCCTCATCCGAACGCGCCGAAGGCCACGAGCGAGGTCGCATGGCTTGCCGTTCGCTCCGCTATTGCCTTGGGCGTGTTCTTGTACGAAAGCCACCGCATAAGGCCTCCTTCGGGGTAGCTTGAGGCAGCGGCATCTTGTCCATGGGTTGACGCCGCGGGGCCTGTCCGCTACCCCCTCGCACCCCCGCAGGTTTCGCAAAAAGTGCCCGATTCAGCTGTTTCTCCCGATTCAGACGCCCGCCTCGCCGGCCATCCCGCCGGCTTGAGGCGGACGTTTGCCATCATTTCCCATCCCGACGCCGGCAAGACGACATTGACCGAAAAGCTGCTGTTGTTCGGCGGCGCCATCCATGTCGCCGGCGCCGTGAAGGCGCGCGGCGATGCAAGGCGGGCCCGTTCGGACTGGATGAAGATCGAGCAGCAGCGCGGCATTTCGGTCACCACCTCGGTGATGCATTTCGAGTACGGCGGCGCAGTCTTCAACCTGCTCGACACGCCGGGCCACGAGGACTTCAGCGAGGACACCTACCGCACGCTGACGGCCGTCGATTCCGCCGTCATGGTGATCGACGCCGCCAAGGGCATCGAGGCGCGCACGCGCAAGCTGTTCGAGATCTGCCGGCTGCGCGACGTGCCGATCATCACCTTCATCAACAAGATGGACCGCGAGTCCAAGGACCCGATCGAACTGCTCGACGAGATCGCCTCGACTCTGGCCTTGGACGTGACGCCGATGAGCTGGCCGCAGGGCTCGGGCCAGAATTTCAAGGGCACCTACGATCTCGCCAACAACCGCATGCTGGTGTTCGACACCACCGATCGCAGCCGCATCGGCGAGCTGATCGAGAACTACACCATCACCGATCCCAAGCTCGCCGAGGACGTCGAGCTGGTGCGCGCGGGCTATCCCGCCTTCGACATCGAGTCCTATCGCGCCGGCCACCTGACGCCGGTGTTCTTCGGCAGCGCCTACAATAATTTCGGCGTGCGCGAGTTGCTCGATGCGCTGGCCACCTGGGCGCCGCCGCCGCGGCCGCAGCCCGCCGAGCCGCGCCCGATCGAGCCCACCGAGCCTAAGGTCTCGGGCTTCGTGTTCAAGGTCCAGGCCAACATGGACCCCAACCACCGCGACCGCATCGCGTTCCTGCGGCTCTGCAGCGGCAGGTTCAAGCGCGGCATGAAGCTGACGCAGATGGGCACGGGCAAGGTGCTGTCGGTCAATTCGCCGATCCTGTTTTTTGCCCGCGAGCGCGAGATCGTGGACGAAGCGTGGCCCGGCGACATCATCGGCATCCCCAACCACGGCGTGCTGCGCGTCGGCGACACGCTGACCGAGGGCGAGCAGATCAAGATCGTGGGCATTCCGAACTTCGCGCCGGAAATCCTGCGCCGCGTGCGGCTGGAGGATCCGATGAAATCCAAGCAGCTGAAGCGCGCCCTGGAAGACCTGGCCGAAGAGGGCGTCACCCAGGTGTTCCGCCGCGTCATCGGTGGCGACCACATCGTTGGCGTGGTCGGCGAGCTGCAGCTCGACGTGCTCAAGACCCGCGTCGAGGCCGAGTATTCGGTGATGATCGACCTCGAGCCGGCGCCGTTCGAGACGGCGCGCTGGATTTCGGCCGAGACCAAGGCCGATCTGGAGGAATTCATGTCGACCAACCGCGGCGGCATGTCGGAGGACCGTGACGGCGCGCCGGTGTTTTTGGCGCGCAATGCCTGGGAGCTGGGCTACATTGCCGAGAAGAGCCCGAAGATAAAGTTCTCCGACATCCGCGAGCGCGCCTGATGATCGAACGTTTCGACCCCGGTCCACGGCTGAGCGAAGCCGTGGTGCATGGCGACAGGATCCTGCTCTCGGGCATGATCCCCGAGGACACCTCGCTCGACGTGGCCGGCCAGGTTCGCCAGGCGCTGGCAGAGATCGACGCGCTGCTGGCGCGCGCCGGGACCGACAAGACGCGGATCCTGACGGCCACGATCTACCTGGCCGACATTGGCGATTTCGCCGCCATGAACGCGGCCTGGGACGCCTGGGTCGTGCCCGGCCAGACCCCGGCCCGCGCCACCGTCCAGGCGCGGCTGAACGACCCCGAAATGAAGGTCGAAATCGTGGTCGTCGCGGCGATCTAGCCTCTGCTAAGGTCGCGGCCGTTTTCACGGAGGAGAGAGAATATGAGCGTCAAGCGCATCAATGCCGGCCCCCGCATGAGCAGCGCGGTGGTCCACGGCGACACGGTCTACCTCGCCGGCCTCACCGCCGACGACCCCAAGGCTGACGTCAAGGGCCAGACCGCGCAGATCCTGGCTAAGATCGACAAGTTCCTGGCCGAGGCCGGCACCGACAAGTCGAAGATCCTCTCGGCCAACATCTGGCTGACCGACATCAAGACCTGGAGCCAGATGAACGAAGTGTGGGATGCCTGGGTGGCTCCCGGCAACGCGCCGGCCCGCGCCACCGTCGAGGCCAAGCTCGCGGCCCCCGGCCTCAGCGTCGAGATCATGGTGCAGGCGGCCAAGTAGGCATCGACTGCTTTAATGGAAAAGGGCCGGCATTCGCCGGCCCTTTGCTTTTTTGGACCGCGGGCCTCCAGGCCCGCATCATTATTTTGATCATGAGCGGGCCTGGAGGCCCGCGCTCCGATGACTAATTGATCGGCCCCAGGATCTTGCCCGGGTTCATGATGTTGTCGGGGTCGAGCGCCTTCTTGATGGCGCGCATCAGCGACATCGCCTCGCCGTGCTCCTCGTAGAGGTACTTGATCTTGCCGATGCCGACGCCGTGCTCGCCTGTGCAGGTGCCGCCCAGCGCCTGGGCGCGCGCGATCATGCGGTCGTTGAGGCCCTCGGCCCGCGGCAGGTAGGTCGGGTCGTCGGGATTGACCATCATGGTGAGATGAAAATTGCCGTCGCCGACATGGCCGACGATGGGGGCGTAGAGCCCGTTCGCCACGATGTCCTTCTGCGTTTCCAGGATGCATTCGGCGAGGTTGGAGATCGGCACGCAGACGTCGGTCGCCCACATGCCCCAGCCGGGCTTCGAGGCCTTGGCGGCCCAGGCGGCGTCGTGGCGGGCCTGCCACATCTTGGTCCGCTCCTCGGCCTGGCTGGTCCAGGCAAAGTCGCCGCCGCCATGATCGGCCGCGATCGCCTGCACCATCTCGGCCTGCTCCTTGGTGCCGGCCTCGGTGCCGTGGAACTCCAGCAGCAGCAGGTTCTTGTTGGGCAGGCTGAGCTTGGAATACTTGTTCACCGTGTCAACCGTCTCGGTGTCCATCAGCTCGATGCGCGCCACCGGGATGCCGGACTGGATGGTCTGGATCACCGTGTTGACCGCGCCCTCGAGGCTGTCGAAGGCGCAGGTCGCGGCGACCATCGATTCGGGGATGCCGTAGAGGCGGAGCGTGACCTCGGTGATGATGCCCAGCGTTCCCTCCGAGCCCACGAACAGCTTCACCAGATCGTAGCCCGCGCTCGACTTGCGCGCGCGACGCCCCAGCCGCATCAGCCGGCCGTCGGCCGTGACCACCTGCAGCGACAGTACGTTTTCGCGCATGGTGCCGTAGCGCACCGCATTGGTGCCCGAGGCGCGCGTGCTCGCCATGCCGCCGATCGAGGCGTCGGCACCGGGATCGATCGGGAAGAAGAGCCCGGTCGCGCGGATATATTCGTTGAGCTGCTTGCGCGTGACGCCGGGCTGGACCACCACGTCGAGGTCGGCCTCGTTCACCTGCAGCACCCGGTTCATGCGGCTCACGTCCAGCGAGATGCCGCCGTTGGGCGCGCTGATGTGGCCCTCCAGCGAGGTGCCAGTGCCGAAGGCAATGATCGGCGTCTTCAGGCGGGCACAGAGCTTGACGATCTCCTGCACCTCCTCGGCCGATTCGGCGAAGACCACGGCGTCGGGCAGGTGCGCCTCGTGGTACGAAATGTCCTTGCCGTGCTGCTCGCGCACGGCGTGCGCGGTGCTGACGCGGTCGCCGTAGAGTTTCTTCAGTTCGGCGATGGTGCTGTCGACGTTGGGGGGGCTTGCCGGGGCCGCTACGGCCATGTTCGTTCTCCTAGCGCAGGGCGGTTGGATACGCTCAAATGGCCGGAAAGCCAACCTGAGGAAACGCTGCCATGCGCGACGTCTATATCATCGGCACCTACACCACGGCCTTCAAGAAGCACCCGGGCATGAGCTTCGGCGACCTCGCGCGCGAGGCCTATCTCGGGGCGCTTTCGGATGCCGGCATGAAGACCGGCGCCGATATCGAGGCGGGTTGGATGGGCAACTGCGGCATGGGCTTCTGGGGCCAGAATTCGATTCGTGCCCAGGCGCTGTTCCAGCCATTGGTCGAGGAGGGGCTTTTCCCCGAACGCGTGCCGATGTTCAACGTCGAGAACGCCTGTGCCACCGCCTCGACCGCCTTCATGGGCGCCTGGAAGGACGTGCTGGCGGGTACGCACGAACTCTCCTTCTGCATCGGCATCGAGAAGTTGTTCAGCCCCGATGCGCCTGAGCGCACGGCAGGGCTCTTCAACCAGGGCTACATCACCAGCCAGCACGAACGGCTGCTGGCGGAGATGAACAAGGTCGGCACGATGATTGGCTCGAAATTCGAGACCGGCCCCGACCGCACCATCTTCATGGACACCTACGCCATGCAGGCCAAGTGGCACATGTGGAAGCATGGCACGACGCAGGAGCAGATCGCGGCAGGTGCTGCCAAGAACCACAACTACGGCGCCTTGAACGAGAAGGCGCAGTACCGCTTCCAGATGACGACCGAGGCGGTGCTGCAGGACCGGCCGGTGTCGTATCCGCTGACCCGCGCCATGTGCGCGCCGATTGGCGATGGTGCCGCGGCGTCCCTGCTGTGCTCGAAGGAATATCTCGAGAAGTTGCCCAAGTCGGTGCAGGAACGTGCCATCAGGATCGCGGGCGTGGGCTTCTCCGGCGGCATGTACCGCGAACTCGACAAGCCCGGCCTGACGCGCGCCGCCGCCGACAAGGCTTACAAGATGGCGGGGCTGGGGCCTGAGGACGTCGACGTCGCCGAAGTGCACGACGCCACCAGCTTCTGTGAGATCTACCAGTGCGAGATGCTGCGCTTCTGCCCCGAGGGCGAGGGCGGCAAATTCGTCGGCTCGGGCGCCACCGGCCCCGGCGGCAAGCTGCCGGTCAACACGTCGGGCGGCCTGGTCTCCAAGGGCCATCCGGTGGGCGCCACCGGCCTGTCGATGCTGGCCGAACTCGCCACGCAGCTGCGCGGCGAGGCCGGCGCCCGCCAGGTGGAAGGTGCCAAGGTCGCGCTCGCCGAGAATGGCGGCGGCGTGATCGGCATGGAAGAGGCCGTGGCCTCGGTGGTGATTCTGCAGAAGGCCTAAGCCGTTCTCTGTTGTTCACAATATGAGAACATGTTA
>JAUXST010000633.1 GCA_030679805.1 Reyranella sp.
CCAGATGAAGAAGCCGATGCCGACGCCGCCGATCAGCATCTCGGCCGCCACGATGGCGAGCCAGCTCAGCCCCACGCCGATACGCAGGCCGGTGAAGATGTAAGGCACCGTGGCGGGTAGCGTGATCTTATAGAAGACTTCCCACCACGAGAGCCGGATGACCGCGGCGACGTTGCGATAGTCCTGTGGGATGTTCCGCACGCCGACCGAGGTGTTGATGATGATCGGCCAGATCGAGGTGATGAAGATCACGAACAGCGCTGACGGATTCGAATCGCGGAAGCCCGCCAGCGACAGAGGCAGCCAGGCGAGCGGCGGCACGGTGCGCAGCACCTGGAAGATCGGATCGAGGCCGCGCATCGCCCAAGTGCTCTGGCCGACCAGAACGCCCAGCGCGATGCCGACGACGGCGGCGAAGCTGAAACCGATGCCGACGCGGCCGAGGCTCTTGGAAATCTGCCAGAAGGCGCCCTTGTCGATGCCGCCATTGTCGTAGAACGGGTCGACGATGAAGTCCCAGGCGTCGGATACCACCTTGGTGGGCGGCGGCAACCGTGCGCCGGGCTCCGAGCACAGAAGCTGCCAGACGAACAGCGTGATCGAGATCACTATGAGCGGCGGCAGCACGACCCTGATCGTATGACGGGCGGCGTCGGCGATCCGCTCCAGCACCGGCCGCGTCGGCGGCCGGAAAGCCACAATCTCGGCCGTCGTGCCCGGTACCGGCACCGCGGTCGCAATCGCGACCGAGGTGGCGACTTTGGCTGCCTGCATCACGCCACCTTCTTGATCTGGAGGCTGGCGAGATAGCCCTTCGGGTCCGCCGGGTCGAAGACCTTGCCGTCGAAGAACGTCTCCTTGCCGCGCGACGTGCCGACCGGCATGTCCTTGTCGGCGACGCCGATGCCCTTGGCGGCCTCGCGCCACAGATCCTCGCGGTTGACCTTGGCGATGATCGCCTTGGTGTCGAGGTCGGCGGACATCATGCCCCAGCGCTGGTTCTCGGTGAGGAACCACAATTCGTGGCTCTGATAGGGATAGGAGGCGTGGTCGCGCCAGAATTTCATCGACAGGTCGCGGTTGTCGATCTTACGGCCGTCGCCGTAGTTCACCTTGCCCTGGATGCGGTTGATAATGTCGGCTGGCGGGCAGTTGAACCACTGGCGCTTGCCCACGATCTCGGAGAGTTCCTTGGCATTCTCGAGCTTGTCGCACCACTGCGCGGCCTCGAGGACGGCCTGCAGCACGGCCTTCGCGGCCTTCGGGTTCTTGTCGACCCAGTCGGCGCGCATCGCGAGACTCTTCTCGGGATGATCCTTCCAGACGTCGCCGGTGGTGCAGGCGGTGTAGCCGATGCCCTGGTTGACGAGCTGCTCGTTCCACGGCTCGCCGACGCAGAAGGCCTCCATGCTGCCGACCTTCATGTTGGCCACCATCTGCGGCGGCGGCACGACGATGGTCGAGACATCCTTGTCGGGGTCGATGCCGCCGGCAGCGAGCCAATAGCGGATCCACAGGTCGTGGGTGCCGCCGCGGAAGGTCATGGCGACCTTGGGATCCTTGCCGCCGGCCTTCATCTTGGCGAAGGCCGCCTTGAGCGGCGCGGCATTGACCGTCGCACCGGTGGCCATCAGGTCCTTGGCGACCGAGATCGCCTGGCCGTTGGTGTTGAGGCGCGACAGCATGTACATCGGCACCGGCTTGTTCTCCGGCGTCGTGAGACCGAGCGAGATCTGGTAGGGCTTGGGCGTCAGAATGTGTGCGCCGTCGATGCCACCCGAGCCCGAGCCCAGCACGATATTGTCGCGCGTCGTACCCCAGGACGCCTGCTTGGTGACGTTGGCCTCGGTGAGGCCGTACTTGTCGTAGAGCTTCTTTTCCTTGGCGATGATCAGCGGCGAAGAGTCGGTAAGCGCGATGAAGCCCAGCGTGACCTTGTTGGTCTCGGGGCCGGCCGCCTGCGCGAAGGCGCCTGCCGGAAACGAGGCGCGCACCGCGCTCATCAACGCCGCGGTCGCCGCCACGCTGCCGGCGTTCTTCAGGATATCGCGCCGCCCCAGTCCCTTGTCGGCCCTCTTAGTCGCCATGATTGCTCTCCTGCTGTTTGAAGGTTGTTGACGTTTCATTGCTTGGATCGAACACCGATCCGTCGAGGAACTTGTCGGGTCCCATCGCGACCGGAGCGCCGTTGGTCGGCAGGATCCACGGATCACCGTGGGCGCCCTCGACCTTGCGGTCGGTGAGCGGGCACGGCAGGCCCAGTTCGCTGGCGGCGGCGCGATAGATGTCGGTGCGGAACACGCGGTCGGCCACGGCCCGCAGGCCGGGCTGCGGTGCGATCTGGCCCCAGCGCACCATCTGCGCCAGGAACCAGTCGGCATGGCTGCGCCACGGGAAGTTGGCGACCTGGCGGTGGAAGATGTGGAAGTCCGGGAGGGCCAGTGACTTGGCGATCACCTCTGCCGGGACATTGACGTAACGTGGGCTCGACAGCACGCGGGCGGCCTCCGCCCGATTACCGGGCTCGTCGAGCCAGGCGCCGGCTTCGGTCACCGCCTTCACCAGCGCGATCAGCGTCTTGGGATTGCGTTGCGCCCAGGCCTCGGTCGTGCCCAGCACCTTTTCGGGCATGGAGTTCCAGATGTGCAGGCTGCTCAGCGCGATGCGGCCAATGCCGTGCGACACGGCCTGCTGGTTCCAAGGTTCGCCGACGCAATAGCCATCGATGGCGCCGCCGGAAAGATGCGCCACCATGTGCGGCGGCGGCACGACGGTGAAGCGCACGTCGCGGTCGGGATCGAGGCCACCCGATGCCAGCCAGAGGCGCAGCAGATGGTTGTGCGACGAAAAGGGGAAGACCGAGGCCAGCGTGAGCGGCGACTTGCCGAGCTGGGCGCGATGGCGAACGACCGACGCCAGGGCACGGGCATCGAGCGGTGCGCCCTCGTCGCGATGATCGCCGACGAACTCGGGCGCTACCTCCTCGATCTCCCGCCACAGCGCATTGGACAGGGTGATCGAGTTGCCGTTGAGCTGCAGCGTCATGGCCGCGATCATCGGCACGTTGACGCTGTCGATGCCGAGCGTGGTCGCCAGCGGCATGGGCGAGAGCATGTGCGCGGCGTCGAGCAGACCGAGCGCCACCTTGTCGCGGATGTTCGCCCACGAGGCCTCACGGCGAATCTCGACGTCGAGACCATGGCGCTCGAACAGGCCCAGGATGTCCGCGAACACAATGGGGGCGCAGTCGATCAGGGGAATGAACCCCACCGTCACTTTCGGTCGCTCGAGATGTCCCACCACGCTCAACCCCAAAAAAAACGTCCTGCTCAGCCGACAGGAGCCGGCCGCACAGGACGTCGTTGTCCGAGAAAGCAGACCGCCATTGGCCTGCCGTCTAATTCAGGAACCCCCGCCATTGGGGGCTCTCCTGCAAAGCAGCAGGAAATGTGCCAAGCAGGCTGAGATTCGCGAAATCCCGGTAGTTGATTGATATAGTTATATAAAATAGATATTTTCGCAGAAACACATGATGCGAGTGTGTTATCTTCTGCTCGCATATGCAGCATGACTCATAATGAGGCAGGCCTATTTATTGATCAGATTTTGAAGGCTTTGGCGTAAGTCAGGATGTCCTGGGCCACTTCGCCAATGCGCTTGTTCTGGTCCATGGCGAGCTTGCGCAGGAGCCGGTAGGCGGCCTCCTCGCCGATCCCCTTCTGCTCCATCAGCAGGCCTTTGGCGCGATCGACCGTCTTGCGTTCGACCAGCGACAGGCGCGCACGATCGAGTTCCTCGCGCATCACGTGGTATCGATTGAAATGCGCGACCGCGACATCGACGACTGACTGCACGCGGTCCTGCGCCAGGCCCTTCACGACATAGGCGCAAACACCTGCCTCCATCGCAGCGGCAATCGTCGCCGGGTCCGAGCGATCGGCAAACAAGGCGATCGGCCGCGGCTGCTGTTCGGTGGTCCGCCGCAGGTCTTCGATGGCATCGCGGCTGGGACTGTCGATGCTGACGACGATGACGTCGGGCTTCAGCGCCGCGACGCGCGCCAGCAAATCGTAGGTGCCCCCCAGGCGCTCGAGCAGCACGTAGCCAGCATCCCGCAGCCCCGACTCGACGATCTCGGCGCGGGCAGGATTGTCATCGATCAGAAGGACGGACAGGGCTTTGGTCACGGGGCCAGAGGAATTCGGGTTGCAGCCGTTGGCCGCAACTTTCGTGCCATCATCGTCAAGGCGTTGAATCGACTAGCTTTCCGTCTTCCCATAAGCCCGCACGGACGGTGCCGTCGGCGCCTTTGACCTGGCCGTAGCCCTGCCGCCGGCCGTTGCGAAATCCGCCCTCGTAGCGTTCGCGGTCGCCAATCGCCTCGACGCCCGGCCCGTCCAACAGGTCGGACTGAAATTCACCCGATTGCACGACGTTGGGGTCCGTCAGCGTCCGACGCACGCCAAGGCCTTCGAGACGTCCGGCAACGAAGTTTCCTTCGATGCGCTCGATGCCCGGCCTCTCGCGAACGCCAAGCCCGGTCGACTGGCCATCGCGCCACTGGCCGGCATAACGCGTGTCATCGCCCAGCCTCACGATGCCGAGGCCGCTCAGGCGATCGGCATCCCAGTCGCCGGCCTGGCGTTCGCCGTTGCCGAGTTCGGCAACACCGAGACCCTGCCGCTTGCCGCCGACCACCTGGCCGATGTAGCTCGCCCCACCATCGTACGACAGACGCTCGGCGTTCTCGAGATCCGGGCGTGCCGCGCGCGCGGCCACGATCCGTGCCTCGCCGGCCATCGACCGCGCGCCTTTGGAGGCCTCGTCGGCGCGGTCGAACAGAGTGCGGGCGTCGGCCGCCGCGCGCTGGGCCTGGTCGATCAGTGCTTTCTTCGCCGATGTGTCGGGCGCGGCTTGAGGCGACGGTGTTGGCGCCGACATCGATGTCGGGTTGGGCGTCACCTTGTCGAGCGGTGTCTCCTTTGGCGGCGCGACGGCAAGGAGCGGCGGGATCGCGGTCTGCGTCTCGACTGTCAGCAAGCCGGTTAGGCGCTCACGAATCTGCGCCTGATATTTCCACACCCCGAAGATCGCCAGAGCCAGCAGAAGGAAAGGCAGCCGCCGGCGCAAGCGCGACCGCCGCGCGGACGGCGGGACGGCGGCCTCGTCCGGGTCGTTCCCCGCGCGGCTTGCGCCGCCGAGGCGAGGCGCCGTGGAGGTTGCGGGCGGCAAGCGTTCGGTCGGCGCATCCTCGAAGACCGGTATCGCCCCGCCGAACATCGCGCGCCACGCTTCGATCGTCTGCGGCCGTTGTTCCGGCGTGAAGGCAAGGCCGCGGTCGACCGCGGCGAGAAGCGTCGCATCGTAGCGATCGGCCTGCGTCACGCTCAACGGCCGGTAGGGATCGTTGCCGACGCGGCTCGCCGCGTCGGGGGGCGGGAAGCCGGCAATGGCGTGATGCAAAACGGCGGCCGTCGAATAGATATCGCTCCACGGACCCTGCTTGCCGTCGAGGGCGTACTGCTCGATGGGCGCATATTGCGGTGTCAGGATTCCGGTCAGGGTACGTGTGCGCCCGCCCATCGCCTGCCGCGCGGCGCCGAAGTCGATCAGGATCGGCACGCCGTCGTGCCGCAAGATGATGTTCGACGGCTTGAAGTCGCGATGCAGGAAGCCCTGCGCGTGCACGGCGCCCAACCCGTCCAGCAATCCGTCGGCGAGACGGCGCACCTCTTCGGGCGGCAGGCGTCGGCCTTGCTGGCGCAGGAGCTGGGCCACGCTGCGGCCGTCCTCGAATTCCATGACCGTGTAGGCCGTGCCGTTGGCTTCGAAGTAGCGCAGCACCGGAACGATATGGGCATGGCGAAAGCGCGCCAGCGCGCGCGCCTCGTCGAGAAAGCGCTCGCGGCCCCAGACGAAATCGTCGGCGAAGCGCGTCCCGCGCGGCCCAACCTGGCCGTCGGGCCGGCGCATGGCGAACTCGACGGGAAAGTACTCCTTGATGGCGACGAACTTGGCGAGCTGGGTGTCGAAGGCGCGGTAGGTGATGCCAAACCCACCATGGCCGATGATCGCATCGAGGCGATAGTCACCGAGCCGCGTCGCGAGCGGCAAAGCCTGATCGTTTTCGGATGATGTGGGCACGCGCAACCTTGTGCCCTAAATGCGCGTTCGCGGGCGGACGCACAAGCGCCCCCGACTCTGGCCGGCCCGAAATATTTGGGCCGAAGAAAGATATTGAAATCACAATGGGTTAGGGGTCGATATCGTCCCATGTCTTGTAGGGGCCAACATCGGCCGCGATATTGACGTCAAGGCAGAGTAGAGTTGTTTTTCACCTTTTTGGGAATTGAGCTCGTCATGAAACCCGCGACCCAGTACGACAATGCTCGAACCCTGGTGCTGACCGGGGCCAGCCGCGGAATCGGGCATGCGACCGTGAAGAAGTTCAGCGCCGGCGGCTGGCGGGTGATCACGGTGTCGCGCCAGCCCTTCAGCGTGCTCTGCCCCTGGCCGGGCGGTGACAAGAACCATGTGCAGATCGATCTGGCGCAAGCGGACGACGTCAGCCGCGGCATCGACGATATCCGCGAGCGCCTGGGTGGCGGACGGCTCGATGCGCTGGTCAACAACGCCGCGATCTCCCCGAAGGATGAAACAGGCGGTCGCCTCGGCGCCATCGACACGCCGTTCGACCTCTGGCAGCGCGTGTTCAACGTCAATTTCTTCGCCCCCGTCGCGCTCGCGCGCGGCCTGATGAGCGAACTGGCGGAGGCGCGCGGCTGCGTCGTCAACGTCACATCGATCGCCGGCAGCCGCGTTCATCCCTTCGCGGGCTCGGCCTATGCGACGTCGAAGGCAGCGCTCGCCGCACTCACCCGCGAGATGGCGCACGACTTCGGGCCGCGCGGCATTCGCGTCAATGCGATCGCGCCGGGCGAGATCGACACGGCAATCCTGTCGCCGGGCACTGAGCAGATCGTCGAGGAGCAGATTCCGATGCGTCGGCTCGGCACACCCGACGAAGTGGCCGACGTGATCCACTTCCTCTGCGAGAAGGGCGCAAGCTATGTTTCCGGCGCCGAGATCCAGATCAACGGCGGCCAACACGTATAAGGCGCACGTCTAGGAGACAGCGATGGACACCACTATTGCCAACATAGAGGGCACCAATCTCAAAGGCGAAACCGGCCGCGACGCCCGCCGCCGCATTCGTGCCGGCGGCCACCGCCTGCCGACCTCGGGCATGGCGCCGGGCTATGTGCAGGGCAACCTTGCCATCCTGCCCAAGCAATTCGCCGCCGACTTCGCGCGCTTCTGCCAGCTCAACCCCAAGCCCTGCCCGCTGCTCGCGTCTTCCGAGCCGGGCGACCCGCGCCTGCCGGCGCTGGGCGAGGACCTCGACATCCGTACCGACATCCCGCTCTACCGCGTCTGGAAGAACGGCGAGCTGATCGAGGAAGTGACCGACCTCAAGAAGGTGTGGCGCGACGATCTCGTGTCGTTCGTGCTGGGTTGCTCCTTCTCGTTCGAGGAGGCGCTGATCGAGAACGGCCTCGAGATCCGCCACCAGACCTGCAACGTCAACGTGCCGATGTACCGGACCAACATCGAGTGCAAGCCCAGCGGCCCGTTCCATGGCCCGATGGTGGTCTCGATGCGCCCGTTCAAGCCCGCCGACGCCATCCGCGCCGTGCAGGTGACGACGCGCTTCCCCTCGGTCCACGGCGCGCCGGTGCATCTCGGCAAGCCCGAGCTGATCGGTATCAAGGACATCTCCAAGCCCGACTATGGCGACGCCGTGCCGGTGCGCGACGACGAATTCCC
>JAUXST010000662.1 GCA_030679805.1 Reyranella sp.
TGGAAGGGCGAACCAACGGGAGGAACGATCATGCTTCGCAGAACGATGGCTACGGCGGCACTCGTGGCGACCGCCGCCGTTTGCGTCGGCCCAGCCTGGGCCCAGGGCGTCAAGCTGCCCGACACACTCACGATGACGGCCTACGATACCGGCACGTCAGGTTTCAACATCGCCGTCGCCGTCGGAAAAGTACTCAAGGAACAGTACAAGAGCGACCTGCGTGTCCTGCCGGCGGGTAACGACGTCGCCCGCCTGGCGCCCCTGAAGAACGGCCGCGCACAGGCCTCCGCCATGGGCATCGGCGGCTACTTCGCCTCCGAAGGCCTGTTCGAGTTCGCGGTGGCCGGCTGGGGGCCGCAGCCGCTGCGGCTGATGCTGTCGGCGGCCTCGTGCAACGGCATCACCCTCAATGTCGCCAAGGACACCGGCGTCAAGGAATTCAAGGACCTCAAGGGCAAACGCATCGGCATCGTCGTCGGCTCGCCGGCACTCAATCAGAACGCCTATGCCATCCTGGCCTTCGGCGGCCTCACAAAGAACGACGTCAAGTTGGTCGAATTCTCGAGTTTCGGCGCCATGTGGAAGGGCATGATCAACAACGAGATCGACGCCGCGATCGCCTCCACCATCACCGGCACGGTCAAGGAGCTCGAAACTTCGCCGCGTGGTGTGGTAATGCCGCAGACACCCGCTTCAGACAAAGCAGGCTGGGCGCGCCTGCAAAAGATCGGGCCTTACTTCTTCCCCCACAAAGTGACCTGTGGCGCAGGCGGATTGAGCAGCTCCAATTCACTCGAGCTGCCTACCTACCCGTACCCGATCTTCATGGCGTATGCCGCCGAGAAGGCGGACCTGATCTATTCCATCACCAAGGCGATGATCGACGGCTATGCGCAGTACAAGGATGCAGCACCTGGTGCCGATGGCCTGGACGTCAAACTTCAGATCCTCTCTTGGGTGCTGCCCTATCATGAAGGTGCAGTGAAGGCGCTCAAGGAGGCCGGCGTCTGGACCGCCGAGGCGCAGAAACACAACGACATGCTGATCAAGCGCCAGGATGTGCTCGGCAAGGCGTGGGCCGAGTTCAGCAAGGCCAATCCACCGGCTGACAAGGCTGCCTTCACCACGGCTTGGATGGCGGCGCGCAAGACGGCGCTCGAAAAGGCCGGCATGGATCCGGTGCTCTAGTAGCCGCTGCGGCTCCTGGTCGTGTCGGTCGGTCCGCTGGTCGTAGCGCCAGCTGACCGCCGTATGCCGCTTGGCAATACGATGACGGCGCTTCCGGCGCCTGCCATTGTTGTCCCGACCGTCGTTGCCGCGCTATTGCTCGTGCGCCGCCTTCGCGCGGCCCGTATAATAGGCAAGGGAGCGAGTAGATGGCAGGCGTCCTGGAGGGCATTCGCGTCCTCGATTTCGGCCGGTACATCGCCGGCCCGTTCTGCGGCACGATGCTGGGCGACCTCGGCGCCGAGGTCATCCGCATCGAGAAGCTTGAGGGCAGCGAGGACCGCTGGGTGACCCCGGTCGTCGAGGGTGGCGAAGGCGCCATGTTCCTCCAGATGGGCCGCAACAAGCTCGGCCTCACTCTCAACCCCATGAAGCCGGCCGGCCGCGAGATCGTGAAGAAGCTGGTGGCGGTTTCGGACGTGGTGATCGCCAATCTGCCCTATGAAGACCTGCAGAAGATGGGCATCGACTACGACACGATCTCCGCCATCAACCCCCGGATCATCCTCGCCACGACCTCGACTTTCGGCTCGGAAGGCCCCTACGCCACGCGCGTCGGCTTCGATACGATCGGCCAGGCGATGTCGGGCGCGATGTTCCTGTCGGGCGACGGCAAGGTGCCGACCCGCATGAACGCGCCGTTCGTCGATTTCGGCACCGCATTGCTCAACACCGTGGGCGTGCTGGCGGCCCTGATCGATCGGGCCAAGAGCGGCAAGGGCCAGAAGGTCGAGACGGCCCTGCTCCGCACGGCCATCAACATCACCAACGGACATCTGATCGAGCAAGCGATGCTCAGCCTCAACCGCATCGCCACGCTCAACCGCGGCTTCACCGCCGGCCCGTCGGATACCTTCAAGTGCAAGGACGGCTGGATCTACGCCATGACCATCGGCCAGCCATTGTTCGTGCGCTGGTGCAAATTGATGGGCAACGAGGCCCTGGCCCAGGATCCCCGCTTCAAGGACGACCTGGCGCGCGGCGACAACGGCGAGGCTCTTTCGGCGATCATGCAGACGTGGTGCGATACGCGGACGGCCGCCGAGGCGCTGGCTGCCCTGGAGGCCAACCGCATTCCGGCCGGCCCCATCTACACGCCGCAGCAGGCGCTGGACGACAAGCACGTGCAGGATGCCAAATTTCTCCACCCGATGGACTTTCCGGGAGCGGGCAAGCCGGTGCCGGTGCTCCAGGAGCCGGTGAAACTGTCCCGCACGCCGCTCACCATCCGCCGCCGGGCACCGAAGCTGGGCGAGCATACCGATCAAATTCTGCGGGAACTTGGCTACGAACCAGCCGTTATCCAACAGCTACGGGCCGACCGCGTCATCTGAGCGCTGAGGTCGAGCGTGATCCAAGGACCGATCCGACGTATACTTGAGCAAGGAGTTGGAAGATGCGTCGGCTTGTTCTTGCGTCAATTCTCGTGGCAACAGGCGCAGCCTCGGCCGCCGCCGGCGCGGACGACTTTCCTTATGGAAATACCCATTCTTTCACAGTCTATCGCAACGGCCCGCCGATCGGCACCCCTACGCTGGCCTTTCAGAACAGAGGTGACAAACGGGCCGTGG
>JAUXST010000671.1 GCA_030679805.1 Reyranella sp.
GGACGGCGTGTGGTTTCCCAACGGCGCGCCGCTGGAGCCGATGCGGTCGATGCTGCCGGTCTGGATGCCGCGGGTGGCGGAAATCATCACGCTCATCGGCAGCCACAACCTGCTCACGACGCCCAGCCGGGCCCAGCTCGACGACCCTAGGGTGCGGCCGTTGATCGACGAGATGCTGGGCGGGGCCGACGGCATGGCGGCCGACGATCGGGCGGCGGTGTTCCGCATGGCCTGGGATTTCGTCGGCTCCTCCCTGGCAGGACGCGGCTTCCTCTACGAGCGCTTCTATTTGACCTCGGCCGCGCGCAACAAGCAGACGCTGCATCAGCGCTTCTTCGACCGGACCCGCTCCCGGGCATTGCTCGACGACATGCTGTCGCGGGCCAAATGCTGACTCCCCGGCCATTGACGGCGCTCACCGTTCTCCCTTCGGCCAACAGGCCTACTTCACGGCACCGAATGTCCTTTTTCGCCGGTACAGCACCGAGCTTTCCGTCAATGCAAAGTAGACTGTCATTCGATCAGGATGACGAAATCGAATAGCGAGTCGTGGCCGCCGGCCATGACCCGATTTTCTCCGGGCTGCAGGGAAGCGGAGTCCTGCATGAAGTGCGAGCCGATTGGCTTTCCATTCACGATGGTCCCCAAAGTGCTGTCGAGGTCGGATACGCTGAACCCCGATCGCATCTGTTGGATCGCGAAGTGGTCGCGCGAAAGCCTGAAAGGCACATAGTCCCGGATTTGGAGATCGGGACTGCGCGGAGGGTCGTCTTCCTCCGGCAACGGCACCCGACCGACGACGAAGGGAAAGTGCGTGATGCGGATGCGTTCGGCGCCGATCCGGGAGCGCAGCTCCCGATTTTGCGGGATCAGCGTAATCGTTGCTTGCTCGATCGTGGCGGCGTCCGTGTCACCCTGTTCGTGGTGTTGAGCGACAGGTCCCGTCTCCGCCGAGAGGCGGTCTCCCATCCTTCTCAGCCTGGCGCTGAGCCGCAAGATCAGCTCTCTTGCAAGCGCGGCATCGCCGCTCACCCGGTCCAGGAATTGATGCGCCGTCAGGACCTCTGCGCCAACGTCCGTCGC
>JAUXST010000692.1 GCA_030679805.1 Reyranella sp.
AAAAAAGCGAGAAATACTCGCGCTGCTCCCAGTCGCTGAAAGACCGGAAGACTCATGCCAACGCCTTCATGGACCCGACCGAAACGCTGTCATCCGTGGGCCGGCACTACATGGCAGGCCTCCTCGATCATGCGCGCGCCGCCGCGGCTTTCAGCACGCCGACCCTCAACGGCTACAAGCGCTACCGCCCTTTCTCGCTGGCGCCCGATCGCGCCGTCTGGGGCCGCGACAACCGCGGCGTCATGGTCCGCGTGCTGGGTGGGCCGGGCGATCCGGCCACGCATCTGGAAAACCGCGTCGGCGAGCCCGCCGCCAACCCCTACCTTTATATGGCAAGCCAGGTGGTGAGCGGCCTCGACGGCCTCAAGCGCAAGCTCGATCCTGGTCCCTCGGCCGACACGCCCTACGAGACAAAGGCGCCCGCCTTGCCGCCCAGCCTGGGCGAGGCGCTGGAGGCGCTCGGCGCCGACCGGGCCTTGCGCGACGGCTTCGGCGATTTCTTCGTCGACTACTATCTCAAGCTGAAGCAAGCCGAGATCGACCGTTTCAATTCCGAAGTCAGCGACTGGGAGCAGCGCGAGTATTTCTCGCTTTTTTGAGAGGAGTGCCGGCCGTGAGCCTCGAATTCCTGATCACGTCTCTCATCGTCGTCGCCTCGCCCGGCACCGGTGTGCTCTACACGCTGGCGGCAGGCCTCTCGCGGGGATCGCGCGCAAGTGTCGTGGCGGCGTTCGGCTGCACGCTCGGCATCGTACCGCACATGGCGGCGGCCATCCTGGGGCTGGCGGCACTGCTGCACACCAGCGCGCTCGCCTTCGAAATCTTCAAGTATCTGGGCGTCGCCTATCTGCTCTACATGGCCTGGAACACGCTGCGTGAGCGCGGCGCTCTCAGCATGGACCGGGAAACCAGCGCCCGGACCGCGGCGCAGGTGACGGTCGAGGCCGTCCTGATCAACATCCTCAATCCGAAGCTGTCGATCTTCTTCCTGGCGTTCCTGCCGCAGTTCGTGAGCACGGACGAGGCGCAGCCGCTGCCGCACATGCTGGCCTTGAGCGCCGTCTTCATGCTGATGACGTTCGTGGTGTTCGTGGCCTATGGCCTGTTCGCCGCCTCGGTGCGCGACCACGTGATTTCGCGGCCGCGCGTGATGACCTGGATGCGCAGGACCTTCGCCGGCGCCTTCGCGCTGCTGGGCGCCAAACTCGCCTTCACCGACCGCTGAGGCACTAGCCGCCCGCCAGCATCTTGGTCCAGCGCTTCTGCATTTCGGCCGGGCTCACCTGCTCCTTGGGCGTGGCGAGCGACCAGCGGTAGCCGAAGGGGCAGGCCACCATGCCCATACGGTCGCCGTAGAACTCGTCCTGCACCGGCCGCACCACCGTGGCGCCCGCCTTGACGGCGCGGTCGACGGCGGCATCGGCATCCGCCACCTCGATGCGGAAGGCGACGGGCGAGCCGCCGACAGAGGCCGGGCTCTTGGCGCCGAAGTCGGGATATTCGTCGTTCAGCATCAGCACGCTGTCGCCGATCCTGATCTCGGCATGACCGACCTTGCCCGAGGGCTCCGACAACCGGAACTGCTCCACGGCGCCGAACGCCTTGGCATAGAACGCGAGTGCGGCCTTGGCGTCGTGAACCGTCGCATGGGCGCGCAGGGTCTGGCCTAAAACCTTCTGTTTTGCTGCCATGGCATCACCTGTGTTATATTACGTTACGTACCGTAACATAAATAGATGCCCCGTCAACCCTCGCCCCCCTCCCCTGCACGCGGCCGTCCACGCGATCCGCGTACCCGTGCCGCCATTCTGACGGCGGCCCGTTGGTTGCTCGAACGCGGCGGCCTCACCGCGGTCACCATCGAGGCGATCGCGCAAAAGGCCGGCGTCAGCCGCCCGACGATCTACCGCTATTGGTCCAATGCCCCGGCCGTCGCGATGGCGGCCTTTCTCGAAGCGTCAGGCGCCCCTGACGCCGCCAGAGCTGGCCGCACGCCACTGGCCGCGTTGCGCGCCCAGCTCCATGCGGTGGCCGACGCCTTCGCCGCCCCGACCGGCCGCAGCGTCGCCGCCATGGTCGCCGCGGCGCAGTCGGAGACCGAGCTCGCCAAGGCGTTCCGCCACGAATTCATCGCCCGCAACCGCGATGCGACTCGCCTGCTGCTGGAGCGCTGCATTGCGGATAAGCTCGTGGCACCCCCCGCCGACATGGAACTCGCCCTCGACCTGATCTTCGGGCCGCTGTTCTACCGCCTGCTGATGGGCCATGCGCCGATCACGCGCGGCTTCGTCGATCAGCTCATCGACACGGTCATCCCCGCGTCCGGCTAAACGCCGCCTCGGTCTCGCGCACCATGGCGGCGACCAGCTCGCCCGCCGGCATCTCGCGCGCCAGCGTCGGCGCCTGGCCGCTCCACAGCGACGTGAAGTCGGTCGAGCCCTTGGCCTCTGCGGGACCACGCAACGGTTGTGTGGCCTCGGCCGCGAGGGGAAAGGCCGGCGCATCGGCGCTCATCGGTCCGATCTCGCGGATGATGCGGTTCACGATGCCGCGCGCCGCGCGGCCGGTGAAGACGTTGGTGAGCGTCGTGCTGTTGTCGTCGGCCTGCTTCAGCGCCGCCCGATGAAGCGCGGTCGTCTTGGCCTCGGGCGTCAGCATGAAGGCCGTGCCGATCTGCGCGCCGGCCGCACCCAGTGCCAGCGCCGCGGCAATGCCGCGCCCGTCACCGATGCCGCCTGCAGCAATCACCGGAATCTTCACCGCATCCACGACCTGCGGCACCAGCGCCATCGTGCCCGCCTGGCGGGCGATATCGTCGACCAGGAACATGCCGCGATGGCCGCCCGCCTCGGCGCCCTGGGCAATCACCGCATCGGCGCCCTCGCCTTCCAGCCAGCGCGCCTCCTCGGCCGTCGTGGCCGAGCTGATGACAAGGATCTTGGCGGCCTTCAGCCGCTTCACCAACGCGCGGTCGGGCAGGCCGAAATGAAAGCTCGCCACCTTTGGCGCAAACTCCAGCACGAGATCGCACAATGAGGCGTCGAATGCGGCACGCGACGGGCCTTTGGCGTCGAGCGCGACGCCGAGTTCGCCGTAATAGGCCGCGAGCCTCTGCCGCCAACGCGCGTCACGTGCGGCGTCCACAACCGGCGGCTTGTGCACGAAGAAGTTGACGTTGAACGGCCGACTGGTCCCCTGCTTCACCATCTGAAATTCCTGGCGAAGCCCCTCCGGTGTCAGCATCGCGCCGGCGATGGAACCCAGCGCACCTGCCTCTGTGGTCGCGATCGCCATCTGCGGTGAGGTCACACCCGCCATCGGCGCCTGCAATATGGGATGCTCGATGCCGAACAGGTCGAGCAGACGGCGGTCCTGCCATTTCATATGTGTCGCTCCTCGGGCTTGGCGTGCGCGCGGCACCTTATGCCTCTGCGCTTCGCGCCCCATAGTGATTTATCTTCATGGCGTCGATCTGATGTCTTTCGCTGCCGGTGCAGTCCGCCCGGGAGAGCACCATGATGCGTGGGAGCGCGACCGTCTTCACGGTGAAAGACATCATGGAGAGCCTCGCCTACTACCGCGACAAGATCGGTTTCGACGTCGCCGACCCCGACGGCAACATGATCTTCTTCGGCACGGAATCGAAGAAAGCATCGTGAAGGCCGCGGGCCGCGACCGGCTCTCCGAATTGTGACTTCCCCGGACCGGCCTTCGAGACCATTCACGTAGCGGCCTTTGCCGGGCCGAGCGTTGGAGGATCGGATGGCGTTGAGACTTCTCCTGATTGCGCTGTTCCTGTTGCCGTTGACCGCCTGCGGCGAGCCGAAGCCCTGTCCGTGGGATTGCACGCGTATGCGCGGGGCCTGACGCGACATCGGCATGCTTGCAAACTGACAACTTCTCCCGGACGCTGCGGCGACCCAAGGAGAAGCTTTCATGGACCTCTGGCAATACGACGCGACCGATCTGGCGCGCCTCATCCGCACCGGGCAGGCCTCGGCCCGCGAAGCCGTCGATTCGGTGCTGGCCCGCCTGCACAAGGTCAATCCGGCGATCAACGCCGTGGTGCGCGTGCTGGAGGACGAAGCGCGCGCCCAGGCCGAAACCGCCGACGCCGCGCGCGCCCGCGGCCACGCGCTGCCGCCGCTGCATGGCGTTCCGGTCACGACCAAGGTCAATGTCGATCAGGCGGGCGTGCCGACCGACAACGGCGTGATACCGCTGAAGGACTTCATCGCCAAGGAAGACAGCCCCGTCGTCGCCAACCTGAAGCACGCCGGCGCCATCATCGTCGGCCGCACCAATGCACCCGCCTTCTCCATGCGCATCTTCACCGACAATGCGCTGCACGGCCGCACGCTCAACCCGCGCGACCCCTCGGTGACGCCGGGCGGCTCGAGCGGCGGCGCGGGGGCCGCCATCGCCACCGGCATCGGCCCGATCGCCCACGGCAACGACATCGGCGGCTCGATCCGCATCCCAGCCTATTGCAACGGCGTGGTCGGCTTGCGCACGGGCTTCGCCCGCATTCCGTCGTTCAATCCCAGCGCGGCCGTGACGGGACGCCCGATCGGCGCCGTGCTGATGGCGGTACAGGGTCCGCACACGCGCACGGTGCGCGATGCGCGCCTGGCCCTCGAGGTCATGGCGCGCGGCGACCGGCGCGACTGGCGCTGGAACGATGTGCCGATGCAGGGCCCGCCGGCCGCGCGCCCCGTCAAGGTGGCGATCGTGCCCGAGGTGCCGGGTGGTTTTAACCACCCCGCGCAGGTGGCGGCGGTGCGCCAGGCCGGCAAGCATCTGCAGGCGGCGGGCTATGTCGTCGAGGAAATCCTGCCGCCCGACATCGAACGCGGCGTCGATCTCTGGCACGAGATCTGTGTCACCGACGTTTTCGGCGGCCTGTGGCCGACGATGCAGAAGATGGGCGATCCCGACGGCATCACTGCCATGCGGGCCTGGCTCGAGTTGCGCAAGCCGGTCGATCTTGCGGCCTATGTCTCGGCTCTGACGGAGCGTGAAGGGCTGCTGTTCCGCTGGATGAGCTTCATGCAGCAATGGCCGCTGGTCATCTTGCCCACTCTTTCCGATCTGCCGCCCAACCAAGTGGCCGACCTCACCCGCGACGGCCAGGAGAAGGTGCTGGATGCGATGCGCCCCGCCCTGCTCGCGCCGCTGCTCGGCCTGCCGGGCCTCGCCGTGCCGGTCGGCAGCCACGGCAAGCTGCGCACCGGCATCCAGATCATGTCGATGCGCAACCGCGAGGACCTCTGCCTCGATGCCGGCGAGGTGATCGAGGCGGCCGAAGGCATCGTGACACCGATCGATCCGGTGAAGGGATAACCGACATGAGCAGCAAAGCATCGCATCCCATCGGCTGGATCGGCCTCGGCCGCATGGGTGAGGCCATGGCGGCCCGTCTGGTCAAGGCCGGCCACGGCGTGTCGGTGTGGAACCGCACCGCCTCCAAGGCCGATCCATTGGCCCAGATCGGCGCCGAAGTGGTCACCGACAAGATGGCGATGGCGCACTGCACCACCGTCTTCACCATGGTCTCGACCACCGACGACCTGAAGGACATCCTGTTTGGCAAAGGCGGCGTGCTGGCGGGCAACGCGCGGCCCAAGCGCGTCGTCGATATGTCGTCGATCTCCGATACCGGGTCGGCCGAAATCCGAAAGAGCCTGACCGAGGCGGGTGTCGCCTACCTGAGTGCGCCGGTCTCCGGCAATGCCAAGGTCGCCAAGGCGGGCAAGCTGCTGGTCGTGGCCTCGGGTCCCAAGACCGAATATGACGCCGTACAGCCGCTGCTGGCAGCACTCGGCCGCTCGGCGATGTACGTCGGCGAGGGCGAACTCTCGCGCATCTGGAAAATCGCGCACAACACCATGTTCGGCGTCATCATCCAGTCGTTGTGCGAGATCACCCTGCTGGCCGAAAAGGCCGGCATCCCGCGCCATGTCTTCCTGGAATCGATCAACCAGAGCGTGCTCGGCTCGATGTACACCAGGTACAAGACGCCGGCGCTGGTGAACCTCGACTTCACCACCACCTTCACGCCCAAGCTGCTGCTGAAGGACATGGAATTGGGCATGGGCGCCGCCAAGTCCTTCGGCGTCGTGATGCCGACCGCCTCGGTCACGCGCGACTCGGTGCTGGCGCTGTCGCATCAGTATCCCGGCGACATCGACTTCTCCGTGCTGCTGCTCGAGCTCGCGCGCGCCGCCGGCATGACTCTCAAGTCCGAGAACGTCGACGTGAGCGACGGACTCAAATAGCCATGGCCCGGCTGCTGCTGAAATCCGGCATCGTCGTCACCCAGGACGCGGCCCTGGGCGTGCTGCCGAGCGGCGACGTGCTCGTCGAAGACGGCCGCATCGCCGCCATCGCGCCGTCGCTTGCCGCCGAAGATGCCGAGACCATGGATTGCGCTGGTCATTTCGTGATGCCAGGGCTGATCAATGCCCACATGCACACCTGGCAGACGGCGCTGCGGTCGGTCGCAGCCGACTGGACGCTGCTCGAATACTTCCGCCACGTGCACGCAGGCCTCGCCACCGTCTTCACGCCCGAAGACATCCATATCGCGACGCTGGCCGGTGCGCTCAACCAGCTCGACCATGGCGTCACCACCCTGGTCGACTGGTGTCACAACAACCCGACGCCCGAGCATACCGACGCCGGCATCGCGGGCCTCAAGGAGAGCGGCATCCGCGCCGCCTTCTTCCACGGCTCACCCAAGCCCGATCCCAAGCCCGGCGAACCGCATTTCTCGGAGGTTCCTCATCCGCGCCGCGAGATCGAGCGGCTGCTCAACGGCCCACTCGCCGACCGAAACGCCCTGGTGACGCTCGGCATGGCAGTGCTGGGGCCGCACTATTCCACGCTCGAGGTCAGCGCCCACGATTTCGCACTGGCGCGCGAGATGGGCATGGTCGCGTCGATGCATCAGGGCGGCGGCGAGGCCAAGACGCCAGGCGGCTGGGAGACCCTGATGGCGGAAGGGCTGGTCGGGCCGCACATCAACATCGTCCACGGCAACAACCTCACCGATGCACAGCTCAAGGCCTTCGTGGAGCTGGGCGTCAGTTTCTCGATCACGCCGGAGAACGAGATGGCCCAGGGCCATGGCCATCCCATCACCGGCCGCCTGCGCGCGCTGGGCTCGGCGCCCTCGATCGGCGTCGACCTCGAATCGGCGATCAGCGGCGACATGTTCACGGTGGCCCGCATGGCGCTCGCCTCGCAGCGTGCCCTCGACAATGCCGCGGAACGAACGAAAAGCGGCGGCATTCCGGCCACCTCGACGGTGCCGGCCGCCGAGGCGTTCGACTGGATCACCATGCGGGGTGCAGCGATGCTGGGCAAGGGCGACCGTATCGGCAGTCTCGCGCCGGGCAAGCAGGCCGACATCGCGGTAATGTCGCTGGGCCCGCTCGCCATGTGGCCGGTGCACGATCCCATGGCCACCGTGATCATGCAGGGCTCGGGCGCGCGGGTGCGCGACGTGCTGGTGGCTGGGCGCTTCGCCAAACGCGACGGCAAACTCCTCCGCTCCGACATCGCCGACATTCGCACGAGACTCGCCGCATCAGGCGAGCGCATGCTCGACCAACTCAAGGTTCCCAGCGTCAGCCGGCAAGTCGCGGCTCAATAAAGAAGCAGATAAAATAGGAGGAAACCATGCTGCGTCGTTCCATCTTGGCTGCGGTCGCCGTGCTGGCTGCCACGGCCGCGCAAGCCCAGACCTTTCCCGACAAGCCCATTCATATCATCGTGCCCTTCACGGCAGGCAGCGCCACCGACGTCACGGCGCGTGCGCTGGCGGCGGTCATGACCAAGAACCTGGGCCAGACCGTCATCGTCGACAACAAGCCGGGGGCCGGTGGCACGATCGGCGCGGGCCAGGTCTCGAAGGCCGCGCCCGACGGCTACACGTTTCTGGCCAATACCTCAGCGCACACGGTCAATGCCGCGATCTATCCCAACATGACCTATGACACGGTGAAGGATCTGCCGGGGATCAGCCTGCTCGCCGTGCAGCCCAACATCATGGTCGCCTCGCCTTCGAAGGGCTGGAAGACCGCGGCCGACTACGTGAAGGCGGCGAGAGAGCAGCCGGGCAAGCTCACCTATGCCACGGCCGGTACCGGCAGCGGCACCCACATGAATGCCGAGAAATTCAAGCTCGCGGCCGGCATCGACACGGTGCACATCCCCTATAAAGGCACACCCGAGGCGCTCAGCGACACGATGAACGGCCGCACCGACATCTATTTCTGCCCGGTGATCGCCGCCCTTCCGATGATACGCGATGGCCGCGTCGTCGCGCTGGGCAACGGCAGCCCCAAGCGTTCGTCGGTGCTGCCCGACCTTCCGACCACCGAGGAGCAAGGCTTCAAGGACAGCGGCTACAATTTCTGGGTCGGTCTGTTCGCACCGGCCGGAACGCCGCCGGCACTGATCGCCCGACTCAATGCCGAGGCGAAGAAGGCGCTCGACTCGCCCGAGGTCAAGGAGCGGCTGGCCGCGCTCGGCTCGGACGCCTCGCCGACCACGCCGGCAGATCTCGACAAGATCGTCGCGCGCGAGGTCAAGGAAAACGCAGAGTTGGCCAAGAAGGCCGACATCAAGTTGAAGTAGGAGAAGCAATGTCTGAAGTATTGCTGCAAACCACCGTCGTCGGCTCCTACCCCCAGCCCGACTGGCTGGTGAACCGCGAGATGCTGTCGAAGGTCGTGCCCCGCACGCGCCTGAAGGAGATTTGGCGCGTGCCGGAGGCCTACCTGCAGCAGGCCCAGGACGATGCCACGCTGCTCGCCATCCGCGACATGGAGCGGGCCGGCATCGACATCATCACCGACGGCGAGATGCGCCGCGAAAGCTATTCGAACCATTTCGCCACCGCGCTCGAAGGCGTCGACCAGGAGAACCCCGGCTACGTGATGACGCGGTCGGGCCAGAAGACGCCGGTGCCGCGTGTCGTCGGCAAGCTCCGGCGTACGCGGCCCGTGGAGGTGCGCGACATGCAGTTCCTGCGCGCCAACACCGACCGTCCGGCCAAGATCACCCTGCCCGGTCCCTTCACCATGGGTCAGCAGGTCAAGGACGAGTTCTACAAGGACGCCGAGGCGATGTGCATGGACTACGCCGCGGCGGTGAACGAGGAGGCCCACGACCTGGTCAAGGCCGGCGCCGACGTGATCCAGCTCGACGAGCCGTGGCTGCGCAACAACCCCGAGGAGGCCAGCCGCTACGCCGTCAAGGTGATCAACCGCGCACTAGAAGGCATCACCGTGCCCACGGTGGTCCATCTCTGTTTCGGCTATGCCGCCGTCGTGCCGGGCCTCAGCAAACCGACGGGCTATTCGTTCCTGCCGCAGCTCGCCGACACCATCGCCCAGCAGATCTCGATCGAATCGGCTCAGCCCAAGATCGACCTCGGCGTGCTGAAGGACCTCGCGCCCAAGAAGGTCATGCTGGGCGTCATCGACCTCAACGACCCCGAGATCGAGACGCCGGAGAAGATCGCCGAACGCATCCGCGCCGGCCTGAAGTACATGTCGCCCGACAAGCTACTGCCGGCGCCGGATTGCGGCATGAAATACCTGCCGCGCGCGACGGCCTTCGGAAAGCTGAAGTCGCTGGCGGCAGGCGCCGCGATCGTCCGTAAGGAACTGTCATAAGGGACCGCGGGCCTCCAGGTCCGCCTTATGGCGATGACCCAAGCCAAAGGATGGCATTCCAGAGGATACCTGCCTCACTTTGATTCTCCCGAGACCATTCAGTTCGTCACATTTCGATTGGCCGACAGTCTGCCTCGTGCCGTGGTTGAAGCCCTCAGGTTTCGAGGTGACGCCGTTCAGCACATCGACCGAGAACTCGATGCTGGTCTAGGTACGTGTTGGCTTCGACGCACCGACATCGCCTCCCTGGTCCAGGATGCGCTGCTCCATTTCGACAGTGAGCGGTACAGGCTGCTTGCGTGGTGCATCATGCCGAACCACGTGCATGTCGTGATCGACATGCCAGACTATCATTCCCTGAGTGATATCGTGCGAAGCCGGAAATCCTTCACCGCAAGACGAGGCAACGCGCAGCTCCGTCGCTCGGGGACTTTCTGGCACGCTGACTATTTCGACCGGTACATGCGGGACGAAGATCATTTGGCTCGCACAGTCGAGTATGTCGAAGAAAACCCGGTTAAAGCAGGTTTAGTCGGGGCTGCTATCGATTGGCTTTGGAGTTCAGCGCGCCTTCGCAAAGCTTGAGCGACGATATGAGCGGGCCTGGAGGCCCGCGGTCCGTATGAGGACTAGCGGGCGATCACGCTGCCGTTGGGAGAGGCCGTCACCGACTTCTCGACGTTGCCGCGCGTCGCCTTGGCCGTCCATTGGCCGTCGGCGCCGCGGCGCAGATCGTGGACGTCCGTGTAGCCCAGCGTCTGGAGGCGGACCTTCGTGTCGGCCGCTCCGGGAGCATTTGCCGGATTGGGCTTGGTCTGCGCAGCCGCCGACCCGGCAATTGCCATCAGGAGGGCGGCGAGGACGAAGCGTATCATGACGCCAGTTTGCCCTTCAGAACATGGCCGAAGTATGCCCCGGTCGCCTCACCGTTCTCGAACGCCACGGCGCCGTTCACCAGCGTGGCCTTGATGCCCTCGGCCTTCTGCACCAGACGGCGAGCGCCGCCGGGCAGGTCTTTTTCGACCGTCGGCAGGCAGGGCCGGATGCCGTTCTCCTCGAACAGCACGACGTCAGCCCGGTAGCCTTCGCGCACCAGGCCTCGGTCGTTGAGCTCCCAGGCCTTGGCGTTGTCGTGGGTGATCTTCTTCACCGCCTCCTCGAGCGTGAAGGCACCGCGCTTGCGCACCCAGTAGCTGAGCAGATGCGTCTGCAGCGACGATCCCATCTCCTGGCACACGTGAGCGCCGGAATCCGAGAAGGTGGCGAGCGTGCGATCGTGCTTCAGGATCCCCAGCACGTCGTCCGGTGACTCGTTGACCAGCGGCTGGACATAGACCTGGTTCTCGTTGGCCAGAGACAGATCGATCATGACCTCGACCGGATGCTGTCCGCGCGCCCGGGCGAGCTGCTCAACCGTCGGATCATCCCAGTCGACGCCCTTCATCGCGAACAGGTTGGAATAGTCGGGCTTGCGCGGATCCGTGGTCGCAGCCCCTCCTCCCTGGAAGACGTTGTCGCGCGGCTTCATCCGGCCTTCGGCCGCCACCAGCTCGCGCCGCACCTCAGGGTCGGCCAGTCGCCGCTTCTGCTCGGCCATCGGCAGGTCGCGGACCTTGCGCCACGCCGGCAGCACGTCGAACGGCAGATAGGACTTCAGCGAGAAGATAGCGTTGATCGACCGTGTCGTCCCCTGGCCGAACATGCGGCCGCCGGCGGCCACCGTGTCGTCGATATAGCGCGTCTGGTAAGCCCAACCCGTCGGATCGTCGCCCTGCTTGGTCGCCAGCACGCCGAACATGATCGGTCGCCGGTAGGTGAGGGCGACTTCGCGCAGGCGCGCAAGAAAGGCGCGGTGCGCGGCACCACTGGCGATATCAGGGCCGACCTGGAAGATGCCGGCATCGAGTTCAGCCATGGCGGCGATGATGCGGTCGATCTCCTCCCATTCGGCAATGCGGCTCGCGACCGGCGTATCGTCGGGCGTCACGTGCGTCGAGGCGCGCGAACTGGAGAAGCCCATGGCGCCGGCACGCAACGCTTCCTTCACGGCCGCAGCCATGCGCGTCATGTCGTCCTCAGTCGCCTTCTCCGAGAGCGCCCGCTGGCCCATGACATACATGCGCAGCGCCGAATGGCCGATGTACATGCCGTAGTTGATCGCCTTGGGCAGGCGCTCGACGGTGGCCAGGTATTCCGGGAAGGTCTCCCAGCTCCAGTCGATGCCGGCGGCCATCGCCTCGGTCGGGATGTCCTCGACCGCCGACAGGCAGCGCGCATACCAGTCGCGATCCTCCGGCTTGCACGGCGCCAGCGCGAAGCCGCAGTTGCTCATGATCACGGACGTAACGCCGTGCCAGCACGAGCAGGTGCCGAGCGGATCCCAGGCGACCTGCGCATCCATGTGGGTGTGGCCGTCGATGAAGCCCGGCGAGACCATCAGGCCGTCGGCGTCGATAATGCGTGCAGCAACGGACGTGACGCGGCCGACCTCGACGATCTTGCCGTCGGCGATACCGACATCGGCCGTGAAGCGGGCCTTGCCCGAACCGTCGACGACCGTGCCGCCGCGGATCACCAGATCGAGCGCCATCAGAGGCGATCCTTCTGTTCGACGATTTTCCAGTAGGTGTCCTTGGCCGAGATCTTTCCGCCGCGGAAGGTGTAGATGTCGCAACCTTGGTAGTTGAGGTCCTCGCCGTCGGCGCCCTTGCCCTTCACGGTCCAGACCGAGATCGCCCGGTTACCGGCGAAGATGTACTCCTTGTGGTCCCAGCGCATGTCGGGGATCACCTTGAAGCGGTCGGCGAGCGTCTTGCGGATCTCGGCCTTGCCGCGGAGCGTGCGGCCGACCGGCTCCGGGCCGCGCGCCAGCCAGAAGGTGGCGTCGTCGGTGAAGCAGTCGACGATGCGGTCGACGTCGCGGCTGTTGAAGGCCGCCGAAATCGACTTCATGAGTTCCGGCGTGGCGATATCGGCGTTTGCGGCTGTCATGTCCGGCATACGAAACCTCCGTCGCGGCGTTTCCAAACGATTGCAGGCTTCCGGACCGTCGGCAAGGTCATCGCCACTTCGGACCGCCGCGTGCTAGCGTGGGTCCAACAAAAAGGGGAAACGCGCGGTGTACGACTACATCATCGTGGGCGGCGGCTCGGCCGGCTCGGTCATGGCCCATCGGCTCTCGGCCCGGAGCACCAACAAGGTCCTGCTGTGCGAGGCAGGCCAGGACACGCCGCCGGGCAAGGAGCCTCCCGAGATCGCCGACAGCTATTCCGGCACGGCCTATTTCGATCCGCGCTTCCATTGGACCGAACTGAAAGTCCATACCCAGGTCGTGAGCCACAACAATCCGCAGGAGAACCGGCCGCCGCTGCGCAAGTACGAGCAGGCCCGCGTGCTGGGCGGCGGCTCGTCGATCAACGGCCAGATGGCCAACCGCGGCGCGCCGACCGACTACGAGGAATGGGCGAACCGCGGCGCCGCCGGCTGGGGCTGGAACGACGTGCTGCCCTACTTCAAGAAGGTCGAGCGCGACCTCGACTTCGATGGACCGCTGCACGGCAAGGAGGGGCGCATTCCGGTGCGCCGCATTCCACGCGAGCACTGGAGCGGCCACGCCCAGGCCGTCGGCAAGGCGTTCGAGGCGAAGGGCTTCAAGTTCCTGCCCGACCAGAACGGCGAGTTCGTCGAAGGCTACTTCCCCGTCACTCACTCCAACGCCGAGGAGCGGCGGGTGTCGGCAGCGATGGGCTATCTCGATTTGGAGACACGCAAGCGGTCCAACCTCACGATCTCGACCGACACCCAGGTCATGTCGCTGCTGTTCGAAGGGACGCGCTGCGTCGGCGTCACGGCGATGATCGGCGGCAAGGAGCAGGAGTTCCGCGGCCGCGAAATCATCCTGTCCAGCGGCGCGATCCACTCGCCCGCCCATCTGATGCGGGCCGGCATCGGGCCGGTGGGCCAGCTCGCCGAACTCGGCATTCCCGTGATCTCTGGCCTGCCCGGCGTCGGCCAGCGGCTGATGGACCATCCCTCCATTGCGCTGTCCTCCTTCATCAAGCGCAGCGCGCGCCTGCGCGAACATACGCGGCGCCACATCCATGTTGGGCTGCGCTATTCGTCCAATCTGCCCGGCATCCCCAAGGGCGATATGTTCGTGGCGGTGGCCAGCAAGTCCGCTTGGCACGCTGTGGGCGAGCAGATCGCCTCGCTGCTCACTTTCATCAACAAGACCTACTCGGAAACCGGCCAGGTGAAGCTCGCCTCGCGTGACTGGCGGCGCGAGCCGATCGTTGAATTCAACCTGCTCTCCGACAAGCGCGACCTCGACCGGTTGATGAGCGGCTTCAAGCTGATGGCCGCGGTCCAGATGACCGATGCGCTGCGCGAGGTGACGGACGTCCCCTTCCCCGCTTCCTACAGCGACCGGGTGCGCGAGATCGGCGTGGTCAACGCAAAGAACAAGTGGTTGACGAGAGCGGTGGCCACCCTGCTCGACGGGCCGGCGGCACTCCGGCGCTACATGATCGACAACTTCGTGGTCGAGGGTTTCACCTTCGACCAGGTGATGAACGACGACGAAGCGCTCGAAGCCTTCGTGCGCAAGGCCGCGATCGGCGTCTGGCACGCGTCCTGTACCTGCCGCATGGGCCGCGATGATGATCCGATGGCCGTGGTCGACACGCAGGGCCGCGTACGGGGAGTCCAGGGCCTGCGTGTCGTCGATGCCTCGGTGTTTCCCGTGGTGCCCTGCGCCAACACCAACTTCCCCACATTGATGACGGCCGAGAAGATCTCGGAAGCCGTTCTCGCCGGTTCCTGAAGGAGCGTCGCATGTCGGTTATCCTGGGCAGCGGCGAGCATCGCTATCGTGTGGTCGAGAACTGGGCAAAATTGCCCGATGGCTGGGAGTTCCGCGATGTCGCGGCCGTGGCCGTCGACAGCAAGGACTGCGTCCATGTCTTCAACCGCGGCCAGCACCCGATGATGGTGTTCGACCGCGACGGCAACTTCCTGCGCTCCTGGGGCGAAGGCCTGTTCAATCGGGCCCACGGCATCCATATCGACAGCGACGATAACCTCTACTGCACCGACGACGGCGACCACACCGTCCGCAAGATCACCACCGACGGCAAGGTGCTGCTGACCATCGGCGTGCCCAACCAGCCGGCGCCTTTCCTGAGCGGCAAGCCGTTCAACCGTTGCACCCACACGGCCCTTTCACCCAAAGGCGAGATCTACGTTTCCGACGGCTACGGCAATTCGCGCGTCCACAAATATTCGCCCGACGGCCGCCATCTGACGTGCTGGGGCACGACCGGCACCGATCCCGGCGAGTTCAATATCGCGCACAACATCGCCACCGACGAGGATGGCTGGGTCTATGTCGCCGACCGCGAGAACCATCGCGTGCAGGTGTTCGACGGCAACGGCAAGTACGAGGCGCAGTGGAACAACATGCACCGGCCTTGCGCGCTCTATTGCTGCGGTGGCAAGAACCCCCAGTTCATCATCGGCGAACTGGGACCGGGCATGCCGGTCAACACCAAGCACACGAACCTGGGACCACGACTCAGCATCGTCGACAAGAAGGGCAAGACGATCGCGCGGCTGGGCGGCGAGCACGGCCCGGGCCAGGAGACCGGCCGCTTCCTGTCGCCGCACGGCCTCGCGGTCGACAGCCGTGGCGACATCTATGTTGGCGAGGTGAGCTACACCAACTGGCCGAGCATCCATCCAGGCGTTCCGGTGCCGAAATACCTGCGCTCGCTGCAGAAGCTGGAAAAGGTCGCGTGATGGACCGCACTGGCCGCCTCCACCTGATCGGATCGATCCCGCTCGACAACAGCGAGCAGGTCTTCCGCGCACTGACGACGGAACTCGGCTCGTTCCTCAACCGCATGCCCGACGGCGAAACTGGCGAACGCTCGCGTTGGGTCTATTTCCAGCGCCAGATGCTGCTCGACCATCCGGCGATGGAGATCGATCCCACGGTGCCGCCCTACAAGTTCATCCAGTGGGACGGCAAGGTGGTGCGCGAAGTCGAACAGGTACGCTTCAAGCCGGGTGTCGACCTCGCTACGGTGGTGTTCGAGACCGGCTACAACAAGGCGGCCCTCGCCTCATGGGAAGTCTTCAAGCGGCTGCGCGACGCCGGCGCCATTCCCAAGCATGTCCGCTTTCAGGTCTGCCTGCCGACACCGCAGGCCAGCGGCTACCTCTATGTGAGCGGGCCTGCGCGCGAGACCTACTTCGGCGTCTACGAACGCGCCCTGAAGACGGCGCTGGCCAATATCGTGAAGGCAATCCCCGCCGGCGATCTTTCGATCCAGTGGGACGTCTGCCAGGAGGTCCTGGCCTTCGAGAACTATTTCAAGGACCGGCCGGCCCACTACAAGACGCAGATCTTCGAGATGCTCGGCCGGCTGGGCGATGCCGTGCCCGCGGGCGTCGAGATGGGTTACCACCTCTGCTACGGCTCGCCGCGCGACGAGCATCTGGTGCAGCCCAAGGATGCCGCCATCCTGGTCGAGATGATGAACGGTATCGCCGCCGCCACGAAGCGGTGCATCGACTTCCTGCATATTCCCGTTCCCAAGGGGCGCAGCGACGATCCCTACTACGCGCCTCTCAAGAACTGGACGCGTCCGGCCGGAACAAAGCTCTATCTCGGCCTGCTGCACCATGATGACGATGCCGGCGACAAGGCCCGCATTGCCGCTGCGCGGCGGGTCGTTGAGGATTTTGGCCTCAGCGCGGAATGCGGCTGGGGCCGGACCGAACCCGGGCGGCTGCCTGGATTGCTAAAGGGACATCGTATTGCTGCGGAGGGATTGTGATGGTTGAGCGTGTTCTGGTGGTAGGCCCGAAGGACTGCCTAGCGATGGTCGACGACCTCGCGCCCAAGGGCTTCGAGATCGTGAAGGCGCTGCACAACTCGCCGGAGATGAAGGCAGCCCTGCCGGGCACCGACTACTTCGTGGGTTTCATCCAGCAGTATGTCACGCCGCAGCTCTTCAAGGACGCGCCGAAGCTGAAGCTGATCCAGATGCTGAGCGCAGGCTACGACCGCGCCGATCTCGATGCGGCGCGCAAGAGCAAGATCCCGCTCTGCAACAACGGCGGCGCCAACTCTGTAGCCGTCTCGGAGCATGCGCTGCTGCTGATGCTGGCGGTGTCGCGCCGCCTGATCACCCAGCACAGCAATGTCACGGCCGGCCGTTGGCACGGCAACGCACCTCCGACGGTCCACGAGGTGCGCGGCAAGGTGCTGGGCATCGTGGGCCTGGGCACGATCGGCAAGAAGGTGGCGCGCCTGGCACAGGCCTTCGGCATGATCGTCCATTACTACGACATTGCCCGCCTGAAGGAAGAGCAGGAGGATGCGCTCGGGGTGCGCTTCCGCCTGCTGCCCGAGATCCTGCGCCACTCCGACATTGTCTCGCTGCATGTGCCTCTGAACGATTCGACGCATCACCTGCTGGGCGCCGCCGAACTCGCGGCCATGAAGCCGTCAGCGATCATCGTGAACACCTCGCGCGGCCCGGTGATCGACGAGAAGGCGATGACTGCGGCACTCTCCGGCGGCAAGCTGTTCGGCGCCGGCCTCGACGTGTTCGACGAGGAGCCGACACCCCCGGACAATCCCCTGCTCAAGCTCGACAATGTCGTGCTGACCGCGCACCTCGCCGGCCCGACCTGGGAAAGCAACGTGACGCGCCTGCGCAACGGCTTCGACAACGTCCAGAGAGTTGCCCGCGGCGAGCCGGCGCTCTGGGTGGTTCCGGAGCTGCTGTAGGAGACGTAAGCGCATCGTCGAGGGCAGCATCGCGCTCAGTCGAGTGCGTCTGACCAGCGCATGGGCATTGGGGCGGATCCGCTGCCTCAATTTGTGCATCGCAGCATTTCCCCTTGTATCGCCACATTTGACGCCCAATTATCGCGTGTGCGTTGCAGCATAGCAACGTTCGGGGAGGATGCCCGCTTATCCGCGTCTTGCGCAGAGGGACCCATGCCCGACTCCGGCTACGTGATGGAAGACTTGCAGGAACCGCGCGGCGATCTCGCCTCGCGCGTGCTCGCCATGCCGACCGACACCAACCCGAAGGGCGACATCTTCGGCGGCTGGATCATGTCGCTGATGGACATGGCCGGCAAAATGTCCGCGACCACCGTCGCCAATGGCCGCGTGGTCACCGTGGCGGTGGACCGGATCGTGTTCCGCGAGCCCGTGAAGGTAGGCGACGTCGTGTGCTGCTACACCGAGACGCTGCGCACCGGCCGGTCGTCGGTGACGCTGTCGATCGAAGTCTGGGCGATGCGCCAGGGCCAGGGTGTCCGGGTCAAGGTGACCGACGCGGTCTTCACCTTCGTCGCGGTCGACGACGATGGCCGTCCGCGGCCGATCACCCCCGCCGCTTAGGCCACGAGTGGCTCCCTATAGGTCTCCTTGAAGCGAAGCAGGGCAAGGAACGAGATCGCCGCGGCGACCATGATCATGAACGCCGGGCTGTAGTCGTTGCCGGTGCGGCTGACCAGCCACGTCGCGACCAGGGGGCTGAGACCGCCCACCACGCCCAGCGTGACGTTGTAGCCCAACGCGATAGCCGTACAGCGGACCGCGAGTGGTGTCGCCTCGACCATGATGGCCGGTTGAGTCCCGACGAAGGTGCCGACGGCCAAGACGAAGCCCAGCTGTCCGAGGAGCGCGACCACAGGATCGACATGGTGCATCAGCCAGAAGAACGGCAGGGCGCCCACGAACCCGAGCGCGGTCGCAGCCAGCATCACGGGCTTTCGACCGAACCGGTCCGTCGCCCAGCCCATCGCGATCATGAGCGGCAGCAGCAGGGCCATACTGATGGTGTTGATGCCGAGGGCGCGGGCCGGCGCTATGCCGTCGACGAGCTGCAACCAGCTCACGATGTAGACGAACATCAGATAGAAGCCGACGGAGTTGAAGACCGAGAGTGCGGCCAGTCGCGCCAGCAGCGGGCCATGGCCACGCAGCGTCTCGACCAGCGGCGAGCGCCCTGCGGCGCGCGGCTTCGCTGTTTCCTGAACATGGCGCCGCAGGAGAAAGCCCGCGAGGCCGACGAGAAGGCCGACCAGGAACGGAATGCGCCAGCCCCAGGATTCCAGTGCCTCCGGCGACATCGTCGAGGCCAGCAGCGTGCCGGTCGCCGAGCCGAGCAGGATGCCGCCGACCGCGCCGCAGCCGGCCATGGCGCCGATGAGGCCCCGCCGTCCCGGCGGCGCGCGCTCGACCATGAACACGATCGAGGTCGTGTATTCGCCGCCCACCGATAGGCCCTGGATCATGCGCAGGAGGGTGAGCACGATCGGCGCCGCCACGCCCAGCATATGGTAGCCCGGCAGGGCGCCGACCAGGAACGTGGGGATCGCCATCGCCGCCACAGAGAAGGTGAGAGCGGCACGACGGCCAAACCTGTCGCCGATATAGCCGATCAGCGCGCCACCGACCGGGCGCATGAGGAAACCGACGGCAAAGATGCCGAACGCCGCCAGCACCTGCGCCACCGGATCCTCGCTGGGGAAGAACGTGCGGCCGATGGCGGCGGCGAAGTAGCCGTAGATGGCAAAATCATACCATTCGAGCACATTGCCGATGGCGCCAACGGCGATGGTCCGTCCCGTACTGGGTGCCATTGCCGGACCTTTCACCTGATCCTGTTGCGACGTCTGCCGCCGAACAGCCACCGCCAAACGGTGAGGCAGAGCCAAACGACAACCACCGGTCCCAGCATGACGATGAAGAGCCGCACCGGGTCGACGAGCTGGAAGACCAGGCCAAATCCATCCAGCCCCACGATGTTCGGATCCTGCCGTGGCCGTATGACGACGAACCTCACCAGCCAGGACGGGCTCGTGGGGTCCTCGGTCACCAGAAGCCAGGTGGCCGCGCCGATTCCGACGATCCAGAGAATAGATAGAACAGCCCCGACAGACCTCATCGCCCCCACCTTCCCCGGCTCACGCGCCGACGCAAGCTATCACATCACCAGCGTGCACCGAGGAACTCGTTCACGCTGTCGGGCGAGGCCTTGGCATAGGTGCCGCGACGGCTCACCGTTGCACCGGTCAGGCGGTAAAGTGCCAGCGCCATCTCCGCCCCCGCGGCAACCAGTGGCCGGACCTGATCGACGAACTCGGCGCGAACCTGGGCGTAAGCCGTCTCGTCCGTGAAGGCGCTCATGAATCCGGCCAGATCGGCATGGATCGCCCGTACGCCGGCCACACGCGCTTCCAGGCCATGCGCCCTCACCTGCCGCTCGTGCCAGTCGATGAACATGGGATCGATGGTGACCAGCCCGAACCGTCGGCCCATGGTCAACGCGGCCAGCATGCTGGCCTCGCCGAGTCCAACGACCGGAATATCGACCGCACCCCGGATCTCGAGCAGGCCGGGTTCCTGGAAATGACCAATGACGAAAGCGTCGTAGCCTCCGCGTTCGGCTTCCAGCGCCAGGCAGATCGCCTGCGCGGCGCAGCGGAACTCCGTCAGCGGATGGAAGAAGCGATCGGGTGGATCGAGGCCATGGACTTCGAAGCGAACACCCGGCCTAGCGACGTTGTCGAGCTGGGCCTGCAGGCGCGCAATGTAGGGCGCCTACTCGATCGGGTGAAAGAAACTCTGGCACCAGATGCGGGCGGGACGAAGCGACTCAACCATATGCGCCCCATGGTCGTCGACATCGATTGCTGCTATCGAATTGCGACAGGGGTCGAGCGAACGATCGATAGCGACGGAGCCTTCCTTGAACGCGATTTTTCCGAACCATGTCACCTATGAGTTCGTCACTTTATTCGTCGTCCTCGACCCGATCGCAAGCCTGCCTGTCTTCGTCGCCGTGACCGCCGGACTTACCCGACGACAATCTCTCCTGGTCGGTTTCTACGCGCTGGCCATCTCGTTCCTGGTGTTGCTGTTCTTCATCGTCGCCGGACAGCACCTGCTCAACGCGCTGAAGATCCCGATGGCCTCTTTCCAGCTCGCCGGATCTCTCGTCCTCCTGTTGTTCGGCCTAAAGATGGTGCTGGGCAAGATATCGGAGGAAGCAAATGCCGCGGCGGCATCCGGCAGCTTGCTCGAGCGTGCGGTCTATCCCCTGGCGGTGCCCGGCATCGCCGGCGCCGGTGCGATGCTGACGGTGGTCCTGCTCACCGACAACAACACCCGCTCGGTCGCCGAACAGGCCACCACGACCGGCATCCTGCTGCTTTGTCTCGTCATCTTCTTCGTTCTGTTCGCGTTGGCGGCGGCGATCTTCCGCGTGCTTGGCCGGCCCGGCGTCGAGATCGTGAGCCGCGTCTTCGGGCTGATCCTGGCCAGCATCGCCGTCACCAGTCTCGTCATCGCCATCAAGATGAGCTTCGGATTGGCGGTGGGCTAGCCGAGGCCGGGCCTCGTTCGCCTCACCCGACCAACCGCCAGACACGCCCCGCCATGAAAATTGCCCGTCCGAACAGCGCCCCCGAACAGGCCGTTGCAACCAAAGCCGCATAGTAGCGCCAGTCCTTGCCATCCGGGCCGACCACGGCGCCCGCGATATCGACAAGTGCCGCCGCCAACACCAGGGCCGCTATCCAAATGACGGTGCGCCTGCCGGCGGGCCGCACCACCAGCCAGAACTCGTCGACTTCCAACTTCATGGTTAGCCCGCGCGCGCCGCCAACGACGAGGCCGAGCCCCAAAGCGGCCAAGAACGGCCACGCTAGTTGCTTCATCCCTATCTGGAAGAACACCATCAAGAGTGCCGCGACAATGGCGAGCCACGGGGACCAGAACAGTCTCCTGAGCCTGATCGTCCGGCGCCGGCTCTCCCACAAAGCAAAGTAGAGGCAGGCGCCTGCGCTCGACAGCAGCAATATGTGCAGGAGGTTGAGCTTGTGAGCGAACATTCAATCCTGAACTCGAGCCCGGACCAGAAGTTTAGTCGTTCCACCGAAGCTGCACCGCCGTCAACTCCTGAATGCGGGAGCCGGTTGAGGCACCTCCGGCAGCGTGGCACGATGCGGCACAAGGAGAATCCACTATGCCGTTCTACGAAAAAGGCCCTGTCCGCATTTATTACGAAGAGGCCGGATCCGGCTTTCCTCTGTTGATCATTCCCGGCGGCGGATTGAACTCCACGATCGCCGGCCTCGCCACCACCCACCCGTTCAACGCGATGGCGGAGTTCAAGGACCGCTACCGCTGCATCAGCATGGATTTGCGCAATGCCAATGCCGGCCAGTCGTCTGGTCCCCTCGAGATCGACCGGCCGTGGGACGCTCACACGGATGACCAGCTCGGCCTGATGGATCACCTGGGCATCAAGCAGTTCATGGTGCTGGGCTACTGCATCGGCGGCCCCTTCATCTGGAACATGCTGAAGCGGGCGCCCGGGCACGTCGTTGCCGCCGTGCTGACGCAGCCCTCCGGGCACCGGCCGGAGATGCCCGACCAGTTCTACAACAACAACATGAAGGGCTGGGGACCGGCGCTCAGCGCCCGCCGGCCCGAGATCACGATTGCGACGGTCGACGCGTTCCTGAAGAAGATGTACCTCGCCAACGCCGACTTCGTGTTCACCGTGACGCGCGATTTCGTACGTGCCTGCCAGACGCCGGTCCTCGTGCTGCCGGACGATATCCCGCCGCATCCCTACGCCGTGGCCATGGAGTCGGTGATGCTGGCGCCCAAGTCGGAGGTGAGCCTCTTCCCCTGGAAGGAACCCAAGGAACGGATCCCCTTGGCGGTGCGTCAGATCCGCAGTTTCCTCCGGGCGCATCAACCTGCTTAGGGCATTCCTTCTCCTGGGCCTTCTTCTGGCGTCGTCGGCGTTCGCGCAGGCGCCTGGTTCAACGGGCTCGGGACGGGCGCCGGTGCCCAACGTGCGGGCGCCGGTGCTGCAGGCGGACCCGACGCCGGCGGCGCCCGCGCCTGCCAGTACTTCCGTACAGCCTCGTTCCCCCGCACCTTCGGAGAATGAACGACAACTGCAGGGCGCCGCGGGCGTGGGACGTGTCGTCGACGGCGACACCCTCAGACTCGAGGGCCGGACCTATCGCCTGTGGGGCATCGACGCGCCCGAACTTATCCAGGTGTGTCAGCGCGACGGCCAGGGATTCGCCTGCGGTCGCGAGGCCGCGGCCTACCTCCGCATGCTTCTCGTTCCCGACCCCGGGCTCGGCGAGAGTGCTACACCGGGGGCCGCTCCCCAGCTGATCTGCGTGCCGCGAGCGAGCGATCAATACGGCCGGACCGCAGCGCTCTGCCGGCTGGGCGACAAGGATCTCGGGGCCGAAATGGTCCGCGCCGGCTGGGCCCTGGTGTTC
>JAUXST010000698.1 GCA_030679805.1 Reyranella sp.
GCAGCATTGCCGCGCCGAAGTCTGGCTGAACGGGAGCGGCTGGACGCCGGTCGATCCGGCCGATGTCCGCAAGGTCGTGCTCGAGGAGCCGCCGGGCAACCTCGCCATGGGCGACCCCAAGGTGGTGGCTGCGCGCAAGGCCCTGTTCGGCGCCTGGGAAGGCAACTGGGTCGCCTTCAACGTCGCGCACGATGTGAAGCTGCCAGGCTCGAAGGAGCCGGCCATCCCGTTCCTGATGTATCCGCAGGCCGAGAACAAGGCGGGCTTCCTCGACTCGCTCGATCCGGACAAGTTCAAGTACCGCATCACGGCGCGCGAACTCGCCGCCTGATCCGGCGGCTGCGGCGCGCGGGGCATTCCGCTCCGCCCCGATCCGCATTATACCGAACAAATGACAGCATCGACCGACGTGGCGTCGCTCGCGGCGCCCGCCCGCCTCGTGCATCGCTATTTCCTGGCGATGTCGGTGCCGTTCCTGATCGACCTCGTCTCGCTCGCCGTCTACGCCGCCCTCAACGACGCCCCGCAGGTCCTTCTGCCGTCAATCATCGTATCGGCGATCTTCCTGGTGGCGGGCGTGGGCACCGGGGCCTGGTACCTCATCCGTCCGGTCATGGGCTTCGTGCAGGGACGCATCGCCTACGCCGACATCGAGCACCGGCTGTGCAATCTGCCGCACCATTCCGCCCTCGTGGTCGGCCTTTTCTACTTGCCGATGATCGGCCTCAGGCTGCTGTCGCATCGCCTCGACTTCACGTTCGGCGCCACCCTGCAGAAGGCGGGCTGGCCCGATATCGTCGCCAACCTGACGGTCGGCACCGGCTTCAACGTCGTCCTCACCTTCTTCATCGTCTCGGCCTATCTCGACAGACTCTGTGGGTTCCTGTTCATGACGCGTGGGGTGAACATCGGGGCCTTTCGTGGCCGCTTTCGCCGCAAGGTGGCGCTTGCGCTGCTGTTCGTCTCGTTCTCCACCATGATCCTGATCGCGGCCGACATCCTGAGCTACGAAGGCGCGCGTCTGGTGCGCGAAGCCACCGTCGACATCACCACGTCCGCGTCGGGCGCCGTGTTGATGTACTATTGGATATCGCAGGCGTTGACGCGGCCGATCACGCGTCTCGATGTCGGCATGCGCCAGGTTGCCGACGGAAATTTCACCGTGCGCCTGCCGGTGACGTCGGATGACGAAGTCGGCCACGCGGCAAGCGGCTTCAACCGGATGGTCGAGGGCCTGGCGGAGCGCCAGTACCTGCGCGACACCTTCGGCAAGTACGTGAGTGAAAGCGTCGCCGCGGCGATCCTCGACGGCAACGAACACACCGGCCGGGCCGTCGACACCACGGCCGAGGCGACCCTCATGTTCACCGACATCGAGGGCTTCACCGGCCTTTCGGAGCGCATGACGCCGACCGAGGTCGCCGGTGCCCTGAATACCTACCTCGGCACGGTGGTGCCGGTGATCCAGCGCCACGGCGGAGTCGTCAACAGCTTCATCGGCGACGGCCTGTTCGCAAGCTTCAACCTGCCGCTGCCGCTCGAGGACCACGCCGGCGCCGCCCTTCGCGCGGCGCTGGAAATCCAGCGCTCGCTCGCCGCCGTCGGCCTGGTGCCCGGCGTCGAGGTGCGGACGCGAATCGGCCTCAACACCGGTCCGGTGATCGGTGTCACGATCGGCGCCGCCGACCGTTTGACCTATACGTTGCTGGGCGACGCGGTGAACGTTGCGGCCAGGGTCGAGCAACTCAACAAGCAATTCCATACCGCCATTCTGGCCACCGAGAGCACGGTTCGCGCGGCCGGCGCCGAACGGTTCTGCGAGCGACTGGGCGAGGCCGATGTGCGCGGCCACCGCGGCAATGTCGTGGTCTATCGCGTCGGGCCTCCGTCATGAACTGGTCAAACTCATGACTGCATCAACGACGGCCACGCCGGGCGAGATCGCCGCGATTCGCCGGCGCTATCTCTGGATGGCGACGTCGATCTACTTTATCGACCTCGGCATCACCGTCATCTACGCCGCGATGAACGACTCCTGGGCGACCCTCTGGCGGTCGGACGGTATCGCCGTCGTGTTGCTGCTGGGCGCCAACTGGCTGATCGCCCGGCGTCTGTTCGAGCCGATACGCCGCTTTCTTGCCGGCGAGACCGCGTTCGAGGACACCCAGCGACGCTTGACGCAACTGCCCCTGCTTACCGCGCAGTGGGTGGCCGTGCTGGCACTTGCCGTCATCGCCTTCCGGACCTCGACGCCGTGGTGGGCGCCTTATGCGACCGCCCTGCCGGTGCCCACGATCACCGACTTCGTCACCGTTTGCTTCGTGCTGACGGTCTTCTATTTTACTTACACCTACTTTGTCGTCAGCGATTACCTTGCCCGGCTCTGCACCTTCATCTTCCGGTACTACGGGCGCAATCTCGGCCTGTTCTTCGGCAGCTACACGGTAAAGCTCCTCGTGGCACTCGTGGTGATTTCCGTCGCCCCACTGACCGCGATCCTTGTCGACCTCTTCTCCTACAACGACGATCGTCTACGGGGCGAGATCCTGGTCGATGTCGCGTCGGCGGCGATGGGCGTGGCCATCACCGCCTACTTCATCAGCCGTTCGCTGCTGCGCCCGCTCCGGACGCTGTCGAGCGCAATGACGAAGGTGGCCGGCGGCGACCTCAGCCTGCGCGTGCCGGTCACCTCCAACGACGAGGTTGGCGGGCTCACCGGCCAGTTCAACAACATGGTCGAGGGCCTGCGTGAGCGCGAGCGCATCCGCGAGACCTTCGGCCGCTACGTCGACGAGAGCGTCGCCTCGACGATCCTGCATCGCGAGGGCCAGGGCGTGCTGGCGGGCGAGACGCGCGAGGCCACGATCCTGTTCACCGACATCGCGGGCTTCACCACCATCGCCGAGTATCTGGCGCCCGACCGCCTGGTGACGGCGCTCAACGAGTATCTCGAAACGGTGCTGGAGCCGATCCGGGCGCACGGCGGCGTGGTCAACACCTTCATCGGCGACGGCCTGTTCGCAAGCTTCAACATGCCGCTTGCTTGCGAGAACCACGGCGCCGCGGCGGTGCGCGCCGCAATCGACATCCAGCGCGCCGTCGGCAATCGCACCTTCGGCAACGAGAGCGTGGCCTTCGCCACCCGGATCGGCATCAGCACCGGCAACGTGATCGGCGGCTCGGTCGGCGCCGGCCAGCGCATGAGCTTCACCTTGCTGGGCGACACGGTGAACCTCGCATCGCGGCTGGAGGAGTTGAACAAGCAGCACGGCACGCGCATTCTCGTCTCGGAAAGCACCTGTACGGCCTGCAACGGCGAATTCAAGTTCGACGCGCTCGGCACCGTTGCGGTGCGCGGCCGCAGCGATACGGTCGCCATCTTCAGCATCGATCCCAACAGCCAGGGAAAGCCTTCATGAACGCGTCAGGATTGTCGTCCGATCAGGTGAAGCTGCAGGCCCGCGCTCGCGAACTGGCATCGGGGCCGATCGCCAAGCGCGCCGCCGAGGTCGACCGTACCGAGCAGTACCCGTGGGACAATGTCGAGCTGCTGAAAGACGCCAAGCTGATCGGCATGACAATCCCCACTCAATATGGCGGCCAGGGCAAGGGCTGGCTCGAGGCGGTGCTGGCGATCGAGGCGCTGTCGGCAGCCTGCGCCGTCACCGGCCGCATCGCCGTCGAGACCAACATGGGCGCGATCAGCGCGGTGATGGCTTACGGTTCGGAAGAGCAGAAGAAGATGGCGGCCGACATGGTGCTGGCAGGCGACAAGCCCGCGATCTGCATCACCGAACCCGAGGCCGGTTCCGACGCCAACGGCATGACCACGCGCGCCGACAAGAAGGGCAATCGCTACGTCATCAACGGCCGCAAGCACTGGATCACCGGCGGCGGCGTCTCGCGCCTGCACCTGATCTTCGCCAAGGTCTACGACGAGGAGGGCCAGTTCGAGGGCATCGGCGGCTTCCTCGCCATCCGCGACGAGACCAAGGGCCTGAAAATCACCAAGCGCGAACCGACGATGGGCTTGCGCGGCATCCCCGAGGCGGTGATCGATTTCGAGGACATGGACGTGCCGCCGTCGGCGCTGGTGATCCCGCCGCGCGGCCTGAAGAAAGGCTTCGCCGACCTGATGACCGCCTACAACAGCCAGCGCGTCGGCGCCGCCACGGTGGCGCTCGGCATCGCCGAGGGCGCCTATCAGTTGGCGCTCGACTGGTCGGAGAAGCGCCACCAGTTCGGCCGGCCGATCAACGAGTTCCAGGGCCTGCAGTGGAAGCTGGCCGACATGTCGATCAAACTCTCGGCGGCGCGGGCGCTGGTCTACAACGCCGCGCGGAGCGGCGAAGGCGGCTTCCCCGACATGCTGATGGCGGCCCAGGCCAAGGTCTTCACCTCGGAGAGCGCCATCCAGGTGGTGAACGAGGCGCTGCAGTTCTTCGGCGCGCGCGGCTACTCACGCGAGCTGCCGCTGGAACGCATGGCCCGCGACGTGCGTATGTTCACCATCGGCGGCGGCACGGCCGAAGTGCTGCGCAACGTCGTGGCCGGTGCGCTCTTGAAGAAGAAGCTGCCGCAGACCCGCGACGGTTGGGCCAAGGACTAGCGTCCGAACCTGTTCCACTTGCCGTCGTTGCCGCGCATCGCGACGAACTCGGCGCCCTTCTTGCCCGGCTCGCCGCGCGGCGTACAGGAGATCGATATCCACGACTGGAAATCCCAGCGCGCCGAGCAGCTCTCCATCGCACACGGCAGCGGGATCTCCGCCTCGGTGGCAAGTCCGTCGCCCGACGGCGCGTGTATCGTGAGGGCGCCGCGCTCCGGCAGCAGAGAGCAGGCAACCGTCAGGAATCTCGACTTGTCCGAAGCCCAGACCGGCGCGCCGTAGACCGTGAACAGCCGACCCGTCCGTTTCATCACCAGCGTATAGGAGAAGTCTTCGTAGGCCGGCGTGCGGACGACGTAGAAGCGGCCGGGGTCGTCGAACCTTTCGTAGAGATACTGGTGGGCGGTGTCGCCGTAGGGGCAGTCCTGCAGCTCCACCACTCTGCCACCGTCGACCGCAAGGCGAAGCCGGTCACCCCGCCGCGCCACGTTCGGCACGTCGCCCCGGAAGCGTTGCGCTTCCTGCGGCCATGCCTTGGTCTGGTTATCGTGCTCGTACTCCTGGCTCGGCGGCGAGCCGCTTGGCACGCAGGCCTTCGCCTCCTCGCCGGCCGGCTGCGCCGCCGCAGCCGCTGCAAGGAGGCAAGAGGCGAAAGCGGAAATGGCGAGACGGCTAGGCATCTCAGCGGTCCGATGTCGTGGCGGCCCAAGTATCGCCGCGGCGGGCCAGGCGCATGACCTTGCGCTTGTCGCCCTGCGCGGCCGTCTCCCTGCACGTCGCGCGCAGCGTCGCGGCGTTCTCCCAGGCAATCTCGCACTCGCCAAGTCCGCACGGCATGTGGTCCGCGATTTCGACCCCGAGCCCATCGGCCGTCACGCGCATGATCGCGATGTCGTCCTTGGCGTTCATCTGATCGCAGACGCCGTAGGCGAAGCGCGTCCGATCGGGCGACCAGGTCGGCACGCCGGGAATGGCGAAAACCTTCCCCGTGGTCCGCATCACCAGCGCATAGAGATGGTCCTCGTAGAAATGGACGCGCACGACATGGAAGCCGCCCGCTTCCTCGTACTTCTCGTAGAGGTAGAAGTGCAGATCGTCGCCGAAGGCACAGTCGGACAGCGTCAGCACCTTGCCGCCCGTCACCGCGATGTAGAGCCTGTCGAGCCAGCGCCAGACATCGCGATTGTTGACGATGCGCGGCGCCTCCTTGGCCCAGTTCTCCGCGCTGTCCGGAGGCGTGTGGCTGTTCCATTCCCGCCAGGTCTCGACGTCGTTCCAGTTCCGGACCTTGCAGGCGCCCGGCGGAGTCCAGGGCTCCTCGGCGAGCGCGAAGCGCGGCAAGAGCAGCAGGACGGCAATGCAAAGCAGGCGCGCGACCATACGGGAGCCCCCTACATCGGATGCTTCAGCATAGTCTCCAGACTGACGGAACGCAGCGTCCCTTCGGTCTCTCGCCTACCATAATTCCCTGCCGCCAGCCCATCAGTTCGGCTTCGTTGTTGCTGTCCAAGACTCATCGAGCAGTTGTTCCCAGAGGCGCTCGAAATGCGGATTTCCCTCATCAAAGGCACGCGCCATCCCAACATCGGCAATGGCCTTGTCGATCATTCCCAGTCGCCTGAAAAGTTGGGCTCGGCCGAAATAGGCGATTGGGTTCGTAGGATCGAGATCGATAGATCGATCATAGTCGGACAAGGCCTTCTGATCTTCGCGAAGGATCGAATACACCGTAGCGCGATTGACGTACGCTCGATCGAAAGTCGGATGCTGGCGAACGGCCTCGTCCAGATCGCTCAGCGCTTGTATATATCGCTGCCTCATTGCGTACCCAATGCCACGACTAACAAGCGCTTCCGCCTTATGGTCGGCCTTTGCTTCCAAGGCAGTCAGTACGACCGTGCAGGCTTCGATGAAACGGTCATCGGGCGAGGGTGAACCTTGGGCAATCCGAATGGCTTCTTCGAACTTCATGAGCAAAGACTTTATAGTTGTAAATATCCTGCTCAAGATACCACTGATTGTATTCTGTCGGCATCCGGCCTCGAAGATCAGCCAACATGCGACGAACCGAGCAACGTCTCAAGACTGACGGAACGCAGCGTCGCCTCGGCGATTTCGTCGATTTCCTGTAGTACGCGCTGCAGCGAGGCGCCGATTTCCGTGTCCTCGCCGGGCTCCTTGGCGCGATGGCCCGGCGCGGGCTCGAACAGGGCGACGATGTCCATCAGGGTGACGCGCCGGCGGTTGCCGGTGAAGCGGTAGCCGCCCGACGCGCCGCGCTCGGCATGCACGAGCCCGGCCGCCGAGAGTGTGCGCAGGACCTTGGCGAGATGGTGCGTCGACACGCCGAAGCGCTCGGCGAGATCGGCCGACGAGAGGGTCTGCGCCGGATCGCGCGCCAGTTCGAGCGTGGCGTAGAGGCCGAGCCGCGTCGCCGTCTGGAGCTTCACGGCAACTCCTTATCGAGTTGGAGCGACGGACCGGCGACCATACCCTGCGCCCGGAAGAAGGAGAGGATCAGGTGATCCTTACGGTCGACCAGGGTGCGCACACGCGTCACGCCCTCGGCCTTGAAGCGCCCGACCAGCGCCTCGAACAGCGCGCTGCCCGCCCCTTTCAGGCGGAGCTTGGGATCGATCTCGACGGCGAACACCCAGCCGGCCGGCGGCTGGCCGAACTCCCAGGCACGGACCTCGCCCGCGATGAAACCCGCAAACGCGCCCTTGTCGGTCTCGGCCACCAGGAAATGCAGACCGAGCGCCAGCCGGTCCCGCCAATAATCAGGCTTGGAAGCACCGGTCAGGCGGGCATCCAGTGCGGAAATGGCCGGCAGATCAGTGGCTTGGGCGGGGCGGACGGCGACCATGGATGTTGACAGAATGCCCTTGCGGCCAGGAAAGTAAATAGGTAATTCAGTACCGAATTACGGAAATAGGGATCCCGATGGCCGAGCCCACCCTCATCGACTTCCGCACCGCGCCCGAGCGCTACCGGCACTGGAAGCTCGCCCTCGAAAACGGCGTCGCCTATCTCACCATGGATGTGAACGAGGATGGCGGCCTCAAGCCCGGCTACAAGCTGAAGCTCAATTCCTACGATCTCGGCGTCGACATCGAGCTGGCCGATGCCGTGCAGCGCCTGCGCTTCGAGCATCCCGAGATCGGCGCGGTGGTGATCCGCTCGCAGCGCGATCGCGTCTTCTGCTCCGGCGCCAACATCAACATGCTGGGTCTCAGCACCCACGATCACAAGGTGAACTTCTGCAAGTTCACCAACGAGACGCGGCTTGCCATCGAGGATGCCAGCCACCATTCGGGCCAGCGCTACATCTGCTCGATCAACGGCATCGCAGCCGGCGGCGGCTACGAACTCGCCTTGGCCTGCGAGGAGATCCTGCTGGCTGACGACGGTTCCAGCGCCGTGTCGCTGCCCGAGCTGCCGCTGCTCGCGGTGCTGCCCGGCACCGGCGGGCTGACGCGCCTCGTCGACAAGCGCCTGGTGCGGCGCGACCATGCCGACTTCTTCTGCACCACCGCTGAAGGCCTGCGTGGCAAGCGGGCGCAGGAGTGGCGGCTGGTCGACAGGCTCATCCCACCCAGCAAGCTCGCCGAGGAAACCAAAAAGATCGCCGAGGAGACCGCCGCCAGGTCGGCGCGGCCAAAGAACGCCAAGGGTATCGCCCTGCCTCAGGTCGAGCGCCAGGTCGAGGGCGATACCATTCGCTACACATATCTAACGGTGGAGATCGATCGCGAGCAGCGGGCCGCGCGCCTGCGCCTCAAGGGACCGTCGGAGGCCCCGCCGGCCGATGCCACCGCAGTTCATGCCCAAGGGGCGGCCTTCTGGCCATTGGCGCTGGCGCGCGACCTCGACGACGCCATGATGCATCTGCGGCTGAACGAGACCGAGATCGGCACCTGGGTCCTGCAGAGCCAGGGCGACGGCGCGCTAGTCGAGGCCTACGACGCCCTGCTCGCCAAGGAAGCGTCGAACTGGCTGGTACGGGAGATCGTGCTCTACTGGAAGCGCACGCTGAAACGCCTCGACGTCAGCTCGCGCAGCCTGATCGCGCTCGTCGATCCCGGCTCGTGCTTCACCGGCACGCTGCTCGAGATCATCCTGGCCGCCGACCGCTCCTACATGCTGGACGGCACGGTCGAGGGTTCCAACCTGCCGGCCGCGACGCTCCGACTCACACCGATGAACTTCGGCCCCTCCCCCATGGGCCATGGCCACACGAGGCTTGCAACGCGTTTCCTGTCCGATCCCCCGCACGTCGATGAGCTGAAGGGCGCGCGCGGCCGGCCGCTCGACGCCGAATCGGCCGACCAGGCGGGCCTCGTCACCTTCACGCCTGACGACATCGACTGGGAAGACGAAGTCCGGCTCGCCATCGAAGAGCGCGCCGGCTTCTCGCCCGACGGCCTGATCGGCATGGAAGCGAACCTGCGCTTCGCCGGGCCGGAGACGATGGAAACCAAGATCTTCGCGCGGCTCTCGGCCTGGCAGAACTGGATCTTCCAGCGCCCCAACGCAACGGGACCTGAAGGCGCATTGAAGCTTTACGGCACGGGCAAGCAGAGCAAGTACGACCGGAAGCGGGCATAAGGAGACCATCATGGCCATCGACTACAGCCAGCTCATCCCCAACAACGTCGACCTCTCGAACGACCGGCGCCTGCAGCGCGCGCTGGAGAACTGGCAGCCGCGCTTCCTCGATTGGTGGAAGGACATGGGCCCGGATGGCACGTCGGCATTCGACGTCTACCTGCGCACCGCCGTGTCGACCGATTCGAACGGCTGGGCCAACTTCGGCTACGTGAAGATGCCGGAATACCGCTGGGGCATCTTCCTTGCCGAGCGCGATCCCGAGCGCACCATCGCCTATGGCGACAACAAGGGAAAACCCGTGTGGCAGGACGTGCCCGGCGAGCTGCGCTCGACCTTGCGCCGCCTGATCGTGACGCAGGGCGACACCGAACCCGCGAGCGTCGAGCAGCAGCGCCTGCTCGGCAAGAGCGCGCCCTCGCTCTACGACCTGCGCAACCTCTTCCAGGTCAATGTCGAGGAGGGCCGCCATCTCTGGGCCATGGTCTATCTGTTGCACGCCTACTTCGGCCGCGACGGCCGCGAGGAAGCTGAGGAGATGCTGGTGCGCCATTCGGGCGATCCCGACAAGCCGCGCATCCTGGGCGCCTTCAACGAGGCGACGCCGGATTGGCTCAGCTTCTTCATGTTCACCTACTTCACCGACCGCGACGGCAAGTACCAGCTCGCGTCGCTGGCCGAATCGGGCTTCGATCCGCTGTCGCGCTCCTGCCGCTTCATGCTGACGGAAGAAGCCCACCACATGTTCGTGGGCGAGACCGGCGTCGGCCGTATCCTCCTGCGCACCTGCGAACTGATGAAGGAGCACAAGACCGACGACGTACGCAGCGTGGGTGGCATCGATCTCGCGACCATCCAGAAGTATCTCAACTTCCACTTCTCGGTGTCGCTCGACCTGTTCGGCCAGGAGGCTTCGACCAACGCCGCCAATTACTACACCCAGGGCGTGAAAGGCCGCTTTCTCGAGACGCGCATCGACGATGACCATGTCCTCGCGAATGCCACCTACGAGATCGACACCGCCGAGAACGGCCGCATCGTGAAGAAGACGGTGCCGGCGCTTGCGGCGCTGAACGAACGGCTGCGCCAGGACTACATAGAAGACTGTGCCAAGGGCGTGCTGCGCTGGAACAAGACGATCGAACGCGCCGGCGTCAATTTCGAGATGAAGTTGCCGCACCGCGCCTTCAACCGCCGCATTGGCGCCTTTGCCGGTATGCGCATCTCCCCCGATGGCCGCGTGCTGTCCGAGGCCGAGTGGAAGGCGAACGAGGGCCAATGGCTGCCGACCGACGAGGACCGCGCCTACGTCACCTCACTGATGGGGCCGGCCGTGACCCAGCCCGGCAAGTACGCCCACTGGATCGCCCCGCCGGCGCGCGGCATCAA